>CAYQTB010000005.1:0-48686 GCA_964420315.1 uncultured Thiothrix sp.
TAAAAAGGCGAAGATTATACACATGAAGGTAAATGTAGTATAGTTCTGTCTAACATTAAAATAACTAGCGGCTAGTGTCATGCGCGTCCAACATTACCATTATGGTATTCCCATACGAAAATACTATTTTGCACACGCGACTCAAGCCACATGGCGTGATGTCTTACTACCCACCGCGTACATGGATTGTTATGCGGCAAACAAACCAGCGCCATTTTTCACTGAGTACCGGCACACACTGCTCACTGATTTAACGGTGGATGAAGCTGCTATTTTCCAGAATTTTTCCAAAGATGCCCGCAATCAAATTCGGCGTTGCGAACAAGAACAGTGTTTTAACCTTAATCTCGATACGGCACTGACCGACTTTATTCCGCTTTACAATGCCTTTGCTACAGTACGCAGTTTATCTTTATTTACTGACCAAGATGCCAGCGCTATCGGCAGTGACAATTACCGTATTTTCAGTGTTGAGCATGAAGGTCGTCCGGTTATTTGCCATTTTTACCTGCTATCCCCGCAACAGCGTACCACCAATCTACTGATTTCAGCCAGTTCCCCAGCCTACAACCACGACTCTGATATGCGCCGTTCAATGGGATTTGCCAACCGCTGTCTGCATTGGCAAGGAATGCGGCATTTCAAAGCGGCTGGATTCCACACTTACGATTGGGGTGGGTATGCCCTGAATACCACCGACCCGGTGATGCAGGGCATTAACCGTTTCAAACGCGCCTTCAATGGGCAACTCACGCCGATTTACAATTACTACTCACCTTTTTACGCTTTTATTGAAAAGCTACGTAATACCCTGCGAAAATTACGATCCAACGATGTATGCCCTCGCTAACATCAGTTTATGCGAACCATGCTGGGGGCTTTAGCGTATTCAGGCAAGTTTCCGGCAGATTGCCGTGCTGCCTCCGCCGCTGCTTTGAGTTCATCGGCTTTGCGATCCACGATCCAATCCATGACACCTGCGCCAATCCACATGCTAAACAATGCAACCCATGCGGTAATGACCAAGATAACCCCGCCAGTGACACCTGCACCCACAGCACAACCACCCGCCAGCATCCCTCCAAACCCCATGAATGCCGCACCGATAAAGAAGCGCGTAAAGCCACTGTCTTGCGTGAATTGCTGCCATTTAAACTCATGCGTCACCAATGCCGCCAGCAAAGAACCCAGAAACACGCCCGGTACCAGACCAACGTTGAAACTGAGCGACAAATAAGGCTGATTAATTAAGCCCATCAAGGTATCCGCAGAAGGACCCGTGAAACTAACACTCTGCACCTGCACAATGTCGAAAGAGCTGCTGGCTTGCCAACTCGTCAACAACCACCCCAAAGCCACGGATAACCCCGTAACCACTGCGGCAATGCTCCACCACTTACTCACGTCGTGACGCTTAGCCAACCACAATCCGCCCGCCAAGAATGCCACCCCCAACATAATCCCACCGTAAGGCGGCAACCATCCGGCAAAACTGCGCGAACTTCCGTCTACCAACCACCAAGAAGACACTTCTTCGCGTAAGGGCGATAAACCCCCAGTCAATGACGCTTGTGCCACAATCGTCACTACCAGCCCCGCCACCATCGTGCGCATATTGCCAGTCGCCGACAACACCAGCAAACGGCTGGCACAACCGCCCGCCAACACCATGCCGCCACCGAACAGCAAGCCACCGATAATGGCACCCGACATAGACCCCGCATTATTCAACTGCCGAACCTGCCCGGTATCAATTGCCCCTGCTGTAATCAAGTACTGAGTCGTCAACATCGCTGCACCAAACGCCAGCAACCAAATTGCAAACTTTTTACCTGTCTGACCACGCCAGAATTCCACACACGCAGCACGCAAACAGAAGCGGCTTTGCTGGGCGAAAATGCCAAAGATAAGCCCGACTACCCCACCGATAACGGTGGAAATTTCTTCGGTACTCAAATACGCTGCTAGGATTTCGTAATTCATCTCACTCTCCCTTCACCGCGCGGAGGTCACGCTGAAGTTATGCCATAATCAATGGAGAGCATGATAGTTAAGTATATTATTAACTACTAATGATCTATGTCAAAAAAATGCATTATGTAGGCGCGTCGGCAAATCCCACAGTTTCACGGAAGTCGGTTGCATCACTTCAGCCCTAACACATCCTGCATATCAAACAAGCCAGACTGCTTGTCGTTGAGCCAACCAGCAGCACGTACCGCACCTTTCGCGAACGTCATTCGACTGGATGCTTTATGGGTAATTTCGACCCGTTCACCCACATCAGCAAACAAGACCGTGTGATCACCGACCACATCACCGGCTCGCACCGTCGCAAATCCGATCGTTTGACGCTCACGTTCGCCGGTCACACCTTCACGCCCGTACACCGCACATTCTTTCAAATCACGTCCCAGTGCATTTGCCACCACTTCGCCCATGCGCAACGCCGTACCGGAAGGCGCATCGACTTTATGACGATGGTGAGCCTCCATAATTTCAATATCGACCGTATCACCCAGCACCCGCGCTGCCATATCCAGCAGTTTCAAGCACAAATTAACCCCCACGCTCATATTGGGGGCAAACACCACCGCTGTTTGTTCAGCGGCTCTAGCGATAGCAGCTTTACCATTGTCATCAAAACCCGTCGTGCCAATAACAATCTTTTTGCCATTGGCAACACACCAGTTTACATGCAGCAAACACGGCTCTGGGCGGGTAAAGTCGATCAATACATCGAAATCGTTCGCCGCATCATCCAGTGTTGGCGCAATGATCACGCCGTTTTTGCCAATGCCAGCGACTTCACCCGCATCCGCACCAATCAGCGAACTGGCGGGTTGTTCAGTAGCAACGCTCAGCTCCAAACCTTCAGTTTGTGCACAGGCTTCGATCAACGCCTTCCCCATACGCCCACCCGCGCCTACAATGGCAATTTTGGTCATTATTTATCACCTTCAAACCAGTCTTTGACGAAACCCTTGGCCTTATCCAGCCAGCCGTGCTCTTGCGGGCTGTGTTTTTTACCGCCATGCACAAAGGTAGCATCCAATTCTTCCAACAATTCCCGTTGCCGTTTGGTCAAATTCACCGGTGTTTCGACCACCACACGGCAAATCAGATCACCGACAGCCGCACTGCGTACCGATTTCACGCCTTTGTTGCGTAAACGGAACTGTTTACCGGTTTGCGTTTCCGCCGGCACTTTAAGGCTAACGCGATTACCGTCCAAGGTCGGCACTTCAAATTCGCCGCCGATAGCAGCCGTGGTGAAGCGAATCGGCACTTCGCAATGCAAATTATCACCATCGCGTTGGAATAAAGCATGTGGCTTGACGAATACTTGTACGTACAAATCACCGGCTGGTCCACCGTTAACACCGGCTTCGCCCTCGCCCGCCAAGCGTACCCGATCACCATTATCCACCCCAGCAGGAATCCGTACTGACAGGGTTTTCTGCTTTTCTTTACGCCCTTGACCGTGACAGTCAGGGCAAGGGTCTGCAATGATTTTGCCTTTGCCGTGACAATGCGGGCAAGTCTGCTGGATAGCAAAGAAACCTTGCTGAATCCGCACCTGACCACTGCCATGACAGGTCGGGCAGGTTTGCGGATGCGTACCCGGTTTCGCCCCACTGCCATTGCAGGTGTCACAATTTTGCAAGGAAGGCACACGAATATCGGTAGTGGTGCCGAATACGGCTTCTTCCAAGGTTAATTCAAGATTGTATTGCAGGTCGCCGCCACGGTAGGCACGATTTGCACCACCGCCTCTGCCGCCACGTCCGCCCCCGAAGATGTCGCCGAAAATATCCTCGAACACATCACCGAAACCACCCTGAGCACCGCCGCGTCCACCGCCGCCAAAACCACCTGACTGATCCACACCCGCATGACCAAATTGATCATAAGCGGCTCGCTTTTGTGGGTCATTCAGCACTTCGTAGGCTTCTTTGGCTTCTTTGAACTTAGCTTCTGATTCGGCATTACCAGGATTGCGGTCGGGATGATGCTTCATCGCCAAGCGCCGAAATGCCTTTTTCAGGTCATCTTCGCTAACATTTTTTTGAACACCAAGGACTTCGTAATAATCCCGCTTGGACATAAATTCCATTCCTGCTTAGACGAAATCAGGCACAGCAGGGGAGTCCCGCTGCGCCTGTCTTGTTTAGAAGATAGCTAAATTACTTTTTGCCGTCGACTTCTTCAAATTCGGCATCCACAATATCGTCATCGCCTGACTTGCCACCGGCTTGTTGTGCACCAGCCGCGCCACCTTCTGCGCCACCCGCCATTTGCTGCATCAGTTTGCCAGAAGCTTCCATCAACGCTTCGGACTTACGCTCAATCACATCCTTGTTGTCGCCTTTGACAGCATCACGCAATTCGCTGATCAAGGATTCGATATTAGCACGTTCAGCACCCGGTACTTTTTCACCGTATTCTCTCAGTGACTTTTCCGTGCCGTGAATCATACTATCGGCTTGGTTACGCGCATCCACCAGTTCGCGCTGCTTGCGGTCTTCTTCTGCGTGTGCTTCCGCATCCTTAACCATTTGCTCAACTTCCGCATCCGATAAACCAGAAGAGGCTTTGATAACGATGGTTTGTTGTTTACCGGTTGCTTTGTCCTTCGCACCCACGTTGAGAATACCGTTTGCGTCAATGTCAAACGTGACCTCAATCT
The DNA here is from genome assembly GCA_964420315.1 of uncultured Thiothrix sp. GTDB lineage: Bacteria > Pseudomonadota > Gammaproteobacteria > Thiotrichales > Thiotrichaceae > Thiothrix. Next base: position 4,691 of record CAYQTB010000005.1, read on the forward strand.
GTGGCATACCGCGCGGGGCTGGTGGAATGTCCTGCAAATCGAAACGACCCAGTGACTTATTGTCACGCGCCATTTCACGTTCACCTTGCAATACATGCACGGTAACAGCGGTTTGGTTATCATCTGCGGTGGAAAACACCTGCGATGCCTTGGTAGGAATCGTGGTGTTCTTTTGAATCAACTTAGTCATGACACCGCCGAGGGTTTCAATGCCCAATGACAGTGGCGTAACGTCCAACAACAGGATGTCCTTAACGCCACCACCCAATACGCCGCCTTGAATCGCCGCACCAACGGCAACGGCTTCATCAGGGTTAACGTCTTTGCGTGGCTCTTTACCAAAGAAGTTTTTCACCGCTTCTTGCACTTTAGGCATTCGCGTCTGACCACCGACCAGAATAACATCGTTAATTTGTGCAGCAGACAAGCCTGCATCTTTCAAGGCGATTTTACACGGCACCATTGTCCGCTCGATCAAATCGTCTACCAATGATTCCAGCTTAGCGCGGCTCACTTTAATGTTTAAGTGCTTTGGACCGGTAGCATCGGCCGTAATGTACGGCAAGTTCACGTCAGACTGCTGGCTGGTTGACAGCTCGATCTTGGCTTTTTCTGCCGCATCTTTCAGACGTTGCATCGCCAACGCATCGCCTTTGAGGTCAATGCCGCTGGTTTTGCGGAATTCATCTGCCAGATAGTCGATCAAGCGCATATCGAAGTCTTCACCGCCGAGGAAGGTGTCACCGTTGGTGGACAGTACTTCAAACTGCATTTCGCCATCAACGTCAGCAATTTCGATGATGGATACGTCGAACGTACCACCACCCAAGTCGTAGACCGCGATTTTGCTATCGCCTTTGGATTTATCCATCCCATAAGCCAATGCCGCAGCCGTTGGCTCATTGATAATACGCTTAACTTCCAAACCGGCAATTCGACCCGCGTCTTTAGTCGCTTGACGTTGTGAATCGTTGAAATAAGCCGGAACGGTGATGACCGCTTCAGTCACGGGTTCACCGAGATAATCTTCGGCAGTCTTTTTCATTTTCATCAATACACGGGCAGAAATTTCCGGCGGTGCCATTTTCTTACCGCGCACATCTACCCACGCATCGCCATTATCGGCTTTGATGATTTTATAGGGTACGAGTTTAATGTCTTTTTGCACCGCATCCTCTTGGAAACGGCGACCAATCAAACGCTTGATAGCGTACAAGGTGTTTTCAGGGTTGGTAACAGCTTGGCGCTTGGCGGTTTGCCCGACCAGCACTTCGTCATCCATGAACGCGATAATCGACGGCGTGGTGCGATCGCCTTCCGCATTTTCGATAACCCGTGGTTTGTCACCATCCATAACCGCTACGCAAGAGTTAGTGGTACCAAGGTCAATACCAATGATTTTTCCCATAATCTTATCTCCAGAATTCTTTTCTTAAGGTTTTCACGATTGGCTCGTTTATGTGGGGTTATCTGCCCGTTTTCAAGAGCCAAGGTGACAGAATTTTTAAGTTTGTAAACTTACTTTTTACAAACCATAACCATTGCAGGGCGCACTACCCGCCCATTCAGCAAGTAACCCTTTTGCATGACCAGTGACAGGGTATTGTTGTCGAAATCGGGGTGAGGCTGCATCGACATGGCTTGATGGTGTTCAGGGTTGAAGGCATCACCCGGTTTGCCAACGGAAGTAATGTTGAATTTTTCCATGACGGTTTCAAACTGCTTGAGGGTAAGCGCCATGCCTTCGCGGATTTGCTCAATATCGCCCTGCGCCTGTATCCCCATTTCCAAACTGTCGATCACCGGAATGATGGATTCTAGGAATTTTTGAGCAGCGTATTTGTGCGCATCTTCAATTTGTTTTTCCGAACGACGGCGTTGATTTGCCAGTTCTGCTTGCGCCCGCAGCAATTGTTCGTAGTTATCAGCGGCTTCAGCTTTGGCTTTATCGAGTTCGGTTTGCAAGGTATCGGTGTCTAATGGCTCAATATCCATCACTTCAACCACAGCGTCTTCCACACCGTTTGTCGCTGCGTCTTGCAGGTTATTGTCTTTGGGATCATTCATTGTGCTACTCCACGGCGATAAAAATCATTTCGCCGTGGAAAGTAGGGTTTAGTTTGGGAATTTCAAGGGCGACACCCGAAAAATGCCAGCAATACGGCAAGAAATATCAGTACAACAAGGCAAATAACTTATTGCGATATTTTTTAACCAATGGATTCGCGCTGCCGATCAGTTCAAACGTATTGAACAGACCCTGTTTGCCAGCACCATCCTGAAACTTGCTGTCTTTTTTATGCACGGTGAAATACAACTCAAGACCAGCTTCAATTTCATCCATCGCAATACGGATTTTGGCCAACTCCAGCATGGTGGCAAGGTCGTCAGGATTTGCGGCTAATTGCTGTTCAAGTGCCGACGTATCCACACCCACCACTTGCGCCTGCAACTTGGCACGTTTCACATCCGCCAACAGTTGGCTGAGAATCTGATTGTCGATCGCATCCGGCGGAATGCCTTGCAACAACACTGCGGCTTCATCAGCACGTTCTTGCTGAATCAGCATTCCGGCAAGTTCCACCACGGCTTCGTAGAAATCCGGCTCGTGCTGTACCACCTGTTCCATCAATTGAGTTGCGCCCGGCAAATCACCGTTGTTGTACATTTCCAGCGCTTGCTGGCGGTACGGCTCGGTCTTGCGGGTACGATGACGGTCAATCAGTTTGCGGATTTCAGCTTCTGGCTGTACTCCCGTGAACTCATCCACGATCCTGCCATCCTTGATGACTTTAACCGTTGGTATACTGCGCACGCCAAACTGTGCCGCCAATGGTTGTTGCTGATCACTGTTGACCTTCACTAACAAAAAGCCACCTTGGTATTCATTCACCAACTTGGTCAAAATCGGCATCAGCATTTTGCACGGTTGACACCAATCCGCCCAAAAATCTACCAAGATGGGGACTTGGTAGGAACTTTCCATGATTTGCTGGAAATTCTGCGGGGTTGCTTCAAAAATGTAGGGAGAAGTTGCATTTTCCGCCATTATCCTTTACTCCTTGTTATCCTCTGCCTTAGCTGCTGGGTCAGTCGCTGGCGCTTCCCCGGCACCCATTTGCTCCTGCATTTGCTGCAATTGTTTCATAATCTCGATGGTTTCTTTCGGAACATCATCACTTTCTTCCAGTAGCTGGATGATTTCCGGGGTCAAGCCTTCTGCTTCGATTTTTTTCATCAAATCGTCGGGAATCCCCATATTCGGGTCGCCGCCCTCTTCCATCATGCCCTGATTCATACCTAGCGGTGCCAGCATATTGACAAAATCAGCAAAACTCATCTGCTGACCATTCAAGGTAACATTTTCGCCTGCCAGCTCGATGGCACTGGTAATTTTCTCGCCTTCCAACTTCAGCAAACCCTGCTCACTGAGTGGCGTCAGCATCATCTCAGAACCGGGTGGCAACAAAGCTTTATCCGCATCCAATGTCATCTTGCCCTTCATCAGGGTTGCCCACTCATTGGGACCATAACTGACAAGCGTCATCATATCGGGGGCTGTTTTACCCGTGTAGGTCAAATCCACAGCGGCATTCAGCTTACCTTTGGGGCTTTCAGCCAAAAGCGTGGTATGCAAACGGCTTTTATCGGTTTTCAGCACTTTCGCAAACAAGGTTTCAACCACTTTGCCAGTGGCATCGGTCAATTGTGTCATCAATTCCTGCTGTTTTTGCTGACCTTCCGGGGTTTCCATTGCTTCGGCACTCCACAGCATCTGGTTCTGCACACTTTGCAACTCGGCTTGTAACTTGCCTAGTTCTTGCACACCCGCCACATCCAGACCACTGACATCGAGTTTGAAATCAAGCTTGCTGAGCGCATCGTCTACGCCCTGAATATTGGTCGCTTGCATCGCGACTTTACCTGCCAATTCATTGTCGCTAATGCCGCTCTCGCTCTGCATCGCCAAGTCGAAGCTGACAGGTACGGTTGTTTCTTCTGCTAAAATGCTCACGCCCGGCATGTTGAGATCAAACGTACCCAAAGCTTGCCCGCCGATCATGCCGGTGATGTCACCCTCTAATTGCAGGGAAGGCAGGGTGAATTGCGCTGTGGCATCTTTAATTTCAATTTTGCCCGCTTGCATGGAAATCTTACCCGTCATATCCGGCGCTGAAGTACCGGACAGGGTGATGCTATCCATCTGTGCGGTCGTGCCATCCTGATCCACTTGCAACGGATTCGTGGTGAAGTGGTAAACCGTATTACCGCCAAAACCCATCACCGTATGACCTTCCAACGGTGCTTTGCCCGCAAACGCGGTGGTTAACCATTCACGCTGCTCAGCATCCAACGCTGCCATATCCAGTTGCGTGTGGATTCGTGCCGCACCAAACTGCACCGGGCTGCCACCACCAAAGAAAACCGGACCATTGCTAATATCATTAACGAATTGAATGTCACCCAAATCGCTCAACGGTGGCAAATCCATCGTCAGCTTGGTAATCGCCGTAGCACCCAAGGCGCTTTTTTCGTAGCTGACCAGCTCTTGTTTAATGCCGCTGTGTGCAGAGGCTTGATTTTGTTGCTCGATAAACTGTTTCAATGCGGCTTCAGTCTGCTGACCGATGTACCAACTTGTACCGCCCCAAGCAACCAGCAAAACGACTGGAACGGACAGCAGTGTAACTAATTTTTTCATTGTAGATATTCCTGTAGGATGTATTCTGACACTGGTGCGCAGTGTAGCAGAGAAAAAAGTTTCAGCGCCCCAACATTTGCTTAAACGGCATTCCCAATAGCCGCAGCGCCATAAAATAACTGGTGAATGCCAGCACCACCAGACCTGTTAACCAGCCAATTCGTGCCCATGTGGAAGCCGTTTGCCACCAAGTATCCGCCGGAGATACCAGCCAAACCAGTGCTGTCATCACCACAGAAGCCACTCCGATTTTCAGCAAAAAGCCCAGCCAACCTTTGATGGGTTGAAAAATCTGCTGCTTGCGCAAGTAATAAAATAACAAACCCGCGTTCACATAACCTGCCAATGCGGTTGCTAATGCCAATCCCGCGTGCGCCCCCGCTATACCCGAAAAATACCAAGGCAAGACAATCAATACATTCAATGCCATATTCGCTCCAATCGCGATCATGCCGATTTTAACAGGAGTTTGGGTATCCTGACGTGAATAAAAACCGGGCGCTAACACTTTAACCAGAATAAAGCCGCTTAAGCCAATGGCATAGGTCATCAGGCTCAAGGATGACATTTGCACATCGCGCCAAGCAAATTCACCGTGCATCATCACGGTTGCCAAAATCGGCTTTGCCAACAAGACCAAACCCAAGGTAGCAGGCAGCGAAATCAATACGCCCAGCCGCAACGCCCAATCCATTGTTTGCTGAAATTGCGTAGCATCCGCTTTGGCATGGTCACTGGATAATTTGGGCAGAATGACCGTTCCCAACGCCACGCCCACAATCGCGAGCGGCAATTCCACAAAACGGTCGGAATAATACAACCACGAAATACTGCCCACCGCCAGAAATGAAGCCAATAAGGTATTAATCAACAAATTCACCTGCGCCACTGACGAACCAAACAAGGTCGGAATCATCAGCGTCATAATGCGACTAACACCCTCATGCGCCTTACGCAAGCGCAAGCGCGGCAACAGCCCTAAACGGGTCAAGGTCGGCAACTGAAACACCAACTGTGCCAACCCCGCAAAAAACACCCCCCACGCCAATGCCAAAATCGGCTCATCGAAGTAGGGCGCACCCCACACTGCCGCTGCAATCATCACCACATTCAACAACGCAGGCGTTAATGCCGGAATCGCAAACCGATGGAATGTATTCAAAATCCCACTGACAAACGCCGTCAGCGAAATAAACAAAATATAGGGGAAAGTAATCCGCAACATTTCCACGGCCAAATCCGGGCGGGCATTCGGCTTACTCTCGAATCCGGGTGCGAATACCCACATCACCACAGGCGCTGCCACCACCCCAATGACCGTAATCACCAGCAGAATCAACGCCAGATAACCCGCCACATGATCAATCAAATCCTTGAGTGCTGCCCGATCCCGTTTTTCCTTGTATTCCGACAACACTGGCACAAAGGCTAAGGAAAATGCCCCTTCTGCAAACAAACGCCGCAGCAAATTAGGGATGCGAAATGCCACATAAAAGGCATCGGTTGCGCCATCCACCGGAAAATACCGCGCAACAATCATATCTCGTACCAAACCCAACACGCGGGAAATCATGGTCATGGCACTGATCACAGCACCGGAACGTAACAAACGGCTCATGGTTTAAAGTGGTTTCCACAAAGAGAAGCCGCGATTCTGCCCGAATCACGTGCAAAGGTCATGCAGGAAATGGGGATTTAGCGTCACATTTTCCCCAACGCCGAGCGCTGGAACAACACCCTGCCCACATAACGCGCCCCCTCCTTGGTCAAATGCCGACCGTCATACGAAATCAAATTCACCTCATCCGTAAACAAGGGGCAACTCGTATCATCACCGCACAACAAGCTATGTGGGTCAACAAAAACGATCTCTTTGCCCAAGCCCTTAGCCAAAACTGCATTGATCGTTTTAGCCTCTTCTGGATCAACCTTGTTCTCTAATTTTTTCAAATCATTAGCAGGCATGTTCAGATAGTTTCTCACGGAAATTTGACCAAAAAATTTGTTTCCCACCACCACCACCCGTTGCTTGGGTGATAACGCCAAAGTACGCAGTGTCTGTGGTAATGCTGCCGCAATATCAGGCTTCCAACGAGACGCAAAAATCACCAAATCGGCTTCCTGCATCTGCGCTTTGGCACGTTCCAAGCTATCTGCCCGCTCTGGCGTAGCGCAAAAACCACGGTCTTTCGCCGCAATATACTGGGGGGCATCGTCACCTGCCACCGTTTGGCAGTCATACGGAATAAAACGCAGCGCAAGCTGGTAATCACCCCAATAACCGTTTTCCTGCACACTATTCAGAAAATCACAGGCGTAACTATCGCCCACAATCAGCGCCTTTTTCTTCTGACTGGTCGCATCAAACACCTGCCCTGTTAACGCACGGCACTGGGAAAACACATAGTCGCCACTGGCTTTGGTATCAGCAGCCGTCAGCAAATTTTGCTTCAGCGCAGCATCCGCCGCGATAACCGCCGATATTGACCACAAGACCACACCCACCAACAACCCTGTTACTTTGCGGAACATGTCAACCTCCTTCAAATAAGCACAGACCCCGTACTATAGGATAAGTTTACTGTTCAAGCCTCCGCTTCAACTGGTGTTCAATGTATCGGGACTTACGCACCGAGCAGCAGATGTTCTCTATAGTGCTGGTCAACACAAAACCTTCATTCCCCTTTCATAAAAACGTAATACTTTTGCCCCACACTAGCGCCCATCAGATGGAGATGTATAGATGACTGTATCAGCCTTGCGGCGTGACAGCGGGTTTGCGCTGTACCGGCAAATCAGCCAGACCCTGGAAAAAGAGCTTGCCAACCAGTACGAATCAGGTGACTACCTGCCGTCGGAGGCAGCACTTGCCCAGCGTTTTGGCGTCAACCGCCATACCTTGCGCCATGCGGTGGATGAGTTGGTCGCCAAAGGGTTGCTGGAACGCCAGCACGGTAAAGGGGTGCGTGTGGTAGGCCGTACCCTAGATTACGGCATCCACGCCCAGACGCGCTTCACCGAGACGTTTGAGGCAATGGGCAAATCCAGCATCACCCAGTTGCATGACAAGCGGGTGATTGCGGCGCAAGGTGGGGTGGCGCGGCGTTTGCAGGTAGCAGAAGGGGAGCGGATAGTGCTATTGGAAACCCTGCGGACGGTCGATGACACCCCCTTTTGTGTGGTGAGCCATTTCGTGTTGCTGGACGACGCCGGGGTGTTGCTGGACAGCTACCAAGGTGGCTCGCTGCACGCTTTTCTCGCCCAGCACTACGGCTTGCAGTTGCAGCGCACTACCAGCCTGGTCACTGCCCTGTTGCCACAAGGGCATGATGCCCACCTGTTGCTGATGCCGCGCAACCAACCGGTGTTGCGGATCAAAAGCCTGAATGTAGAAATCAGCAGCGGCAAACCGGTTGAATACGCCCTTAGCCGTTTCCGTAGCGACCGGGTACAGCTCTCCATCGGGCACGAGTTTCTCCCCTGATAACCTTTGTTTTGATAACTGTTGGAGTATTGCATGAAACTGAAACCGTTGTTCGCTGCTGTCCTGATGGGCGCATCCCTGCTGGCTCCTGCCGCGCAGGCAGAGATCACCATGGGGCTGATCCCGGCGGAAAATGTCGAAGAGATGGCCAAGAAGTTTGAACCCATGCGGGCTTACCTGGAAAAGAAACTGGGTGAACCCGTCAAGGTATTCTCCGCCACCGATTACGCAGGTGTGATCGAAGCCATGCGCAAAAAGCGTGTCGACATTGCTTGGTTTGGTCCGTTGTCCTACGTGCTGGCGGAGCAGGAAGCCGGGGCAGAACCCATCGCTGCCGGTATCCGCAAAGGTGGTGATTCCCACACCTACAAATCCGTCTTCGTCGCCCGCTGCGATTCTGGCATTACCGACCTGAAAGGCTTGCAAGGCAAGAGCGTCAGCTTCGTCAGCCCGACCTCCACCTCTGGTGGTCTGATGCCTGCCTACATGATCATGCAGGAATTCGGCAAGAAGCCTGAAGAGTTCTTTGGCAAGTTTGCCTACGCAGGCAGCCATGATGCCGCTCAACTGGCACTCAATAACAAAACAGTGGATGCCGTTGCTTACAGCGACATCACCTATGAAAAGATGCAGAAAGACGGCAAAATCGACGACAAGGCAAGCTGCATCATCGCCGAATCTGACATTCTGCCGGGTTCACCGCTGACTTACCGTGGCGACCTTGATGCAGGCAAGAAAGCCAAGATCAAGGATGCCATCCTCAATGCCCACAAGGACATTGAAGTGACCGGCTACGGCGAGCTGTCCCACTACGCGGAAGTCAAGCCGGAGGATTACCAGAAAATCCGCGACATGGTCAAGGAACTTAAGCTGAGCAAAGAGCAGATGCTGAAGTAAGGCAATCAGCCTTCCCTCCCTTTCCTCTCTCCATTAGCCGCACCTGCTGGGTCGGGCGCGGCTTTTTTGTGGCGGCATCACGCCACCGTCATCACCTCCACCCGCTCACCGTCGGTGAGCATGACCCACGCCGTCAGTTTGGGCATGACGGCAACGCTGGGTAGTTGCAGGTAGCCTTGCACCTGTTCAATGCCTGCCTGCCGTTTCGCCTCCCAACCCGTTGCACCATCCCCCTTTTTGGCGTATTTCAGTTCAATCAAGTGCTGGTGGTTGACCGCAAACGGGCTGCGCTCGATCAACAACACGTCGGGGTATTTTTTATCCACTTCCCGCTCACTCTGGATAAAATAGATGGGAAACTGGTACAACAGGGTCAGCAACAGGGTCTTGATGTGCTTCTCGTCCAGCTTGATCAGGTCGCGGTTGGAAAGCCCTTGCAGCACCGTCACCATTTCCGATGCCAACGGCTGCAAGTCGCCTTGCAGTGCCAGCATCTCAATCGCCGCCGCCAGCGTCTGGTCAGGCAGTTGCCATTGGCTGCGCTCCTCCAGTGCCACCTTGAAATACTGGAAATACAGCTCGCGGATGACGTGGTTGGGAATACCAAAGCGCGTTTGCGTCATGGTTTTGCCACTGATAGTGACAAACCCCATGTACGCCAGCAGGCTAATGAAGTCGTGGCGGTCAAAGTGCTTGTCAATCTCGAACTTGCGCTGCTGGACAGCCGCCACTTCGCCTTGGTTGATCAGGTCGTCCAGCACTTGGTAGTTGGTGTCGGGGTTGCCGATCTGGAACAGTGCCATGATCTTGCGGTAATCCGAGGCAATGTTCTCATCCAGCATCCGTTCCGGGTAGGCACAACGCTTGCGATCAAACTCCGTCACAAAGTACAGCACCATGTCGGAATTGAACACTGTTTCGGTGGCTGTGGGGTGGAAACGGTAGCCGTTGTACCAGTCGGTGACATCCCGCATCAGTTGCCCATGGTCTGGCAGGCACTGTGCCGCCAACGGTTGGAGCAATATTTGTGTTTCGGCGGCGGTGAACCCCATCGCGGTACTGAAATCAGCGTGCAGCGAGAGGTTTTTGGCGATGTTGAAGCCGCTGGTGAGGCTGTCGAGCATCAGTGGGGTGACGCCGGTGACGAACAGGCGGTCAAGCGTGCCGCGCTGGGTGGCGGTCTTCAGCACCTCGTAGAAGCTGCGCACAAACCCACCCTTGCCCATGATGTCTTGGAACAGCCCCATGTCTGCACCAAGAATGCTGTTAGCAAAGTGGTCGTATTCGTCGATCAGTAGCAGGATTTTTTGTTCACCCAACCCCGCCAGAAATTCACGTATCCGCGCTGCTGGCGACTTTTGTGCCAGCACGGCCTGTTTAAGTGCTTGGGGGTAATCGTAACGTTCCAGAAACTTGCCCAGCCATGTTGCCACATTATGGTCAAACCCTGCCAAAACCGCGTCATGACCATCATCGGTGGCAATCCCACTGAATTCCATGAACAGCACTTGGTAGCTGTTGCGTGACAGCGTGGGGTGCTGCCCGACGTGCAGCTTGCCGAATAATGTGTCGAATTCGTCGGCGCGTTTCACGTCGTAATAATGTTCCAGCATCGACACGAACAGGCTTTTGCCGAAACGGCGTGGGCGCATCAGGACGTTGTACCTACCTGCTGCTTCCAGTTGGGCGATGTAGGGGGTCTTGTCGATGAAGAGGTAGTCTTCGTCGATGACCGTCTTGAAATTGCTGATGCCGTAGGGGATTTTCTGGCTCATGGTGTGTTGCCGCTGGTTTCTATCTGGGCAGTATAGCATGAGCGGCATTTTCCGGGCTGTGCTGACACCTCTCCATCATATTGCCGTCATATTGCCGTCACAAATACTTGCTAGAATCCCGGCCATCTGATGGGGATGTCTAGACAAGCTGTCCGGTTCCCCAGCCAGCCCTACCCCTGAAGGAGCAACGTATGTCCGCCATCCTGATTGACAACCTGCACAAGACTTACACCAACGGCACGGTGGCATTGCGTGGCATTGACCTGCAACTGCACGCCGGGCAATTTACCGTCATCCTCGGCCCCTCCGGCTCCGGCAAGTCCACCCTATTGCGCATGATGAACGGGCTGGAAACCCCCAGCAGCGGCAAGGTCACGGTCAATGGCACGGTGCTGGCAACCCGCAATCTGCGCCAGGTGCGCCGCGAAGTGGGCATGATTTTCCAGCATTTCAACCTGATCGGACGGCTGAACGTAATGACCAACATCCTCACCGGGCGGCTGGCGTACCGCTCATGGCTGGGCAGTGTGCTGTACCTGTTCCGCCAAGCTGACCTTGACATTGCCCACCGTGCGCTGGCGCGGGTCGGGCTGACCGACAAGGCATGGGTGCGGGCTGACCAGCTTTCCGGTGGGCAACAGCAACGCATCGGCATTGCCCGCGCCCTTGCCCAACAGCCTAGGGTGATTTTGGCCGATGAGCCGGTCGCCAGCCTTGACCCCGTGACCAGTGAAAACGTGCTGGGGCTGTTGCGTGACATTTGCAAACAGGATGGCATCGCCGTGGTCGCCAACCTGCATCAGGTGGGTTACACCCGCCAGTTTGCCGACCGGGTGGTGGGGCTGCGGGCAGGCAAGGTGGTGTTTGACGGTGCGCCCAGTCAGCTTAGCCCCGCCATCCTTGCCGACATTTATGGCATTCAGGAAACCGACAATGGACAACCGATCAACAAGGACTCATCCCATGAGCATGATGACATTGCGCTGGCCTACGCCTGACGGTCGCCCGCCACGCGCTCTGTGGGCCGGGGCGCTGGTGCTGCTGGTGTTGCTGTCAGCTTCCGCGCCGCTGGTGGAGTTCAACCCCGTCACCCTGCTGGGCAGGCTGGACGATTTGGCGCGCTTCCTTGCCCGCCTGTTCACCACGCCGGAATGGGAATACCTGCCGCAATTGGCACAAAAGTTGCTGGAAACGGTGGAGATTGCGCTGTTAGCAACCGTGGTTGCCACTGTGATCAGCTTGCCATTGAGTTTCCTTGCTGCCCGCAATGCCACCCCACACCGTTGGCTGGCCGCCGTGTTACGGGATGTGCTGGCATTTTTCCGCGCCCTGCCGGAACTGGTGTGGGCGTTGGTGTTTGTGTCCGCCGTTGGCTTGGGGCCGTTCCCCGGCGTGCTGGCAATCACCATGGTCAGCATCGGCTTCATGGCAAAGTTTTTCGCCGAAGCACTGGAAGTGGTCGGCAATGGGGCGATCGAGGGGGTGCAGGCGCATGGGGCGGGCTGGTTTCAGGTGCGCCATTTTGCCATGCTGCCCCAGGCCATGCCGGATTTTGTCGGCACGGTGCTGTACGTGCTGGACCACAATGTCCGCGCCGCCACGGTGCTGGGGATTGTCGGGGCGGGCGGGATCGGCTTTGATCTGATCAATGCCATCCGCTATTTTGAATTTGAACGTCTGCTGATGATCGTGCTGGCGATTTACCTTGTCGTCACCCTGATTGACCGCTGGTCAAGCTGGGTGCGTGACCGGGTGATCAATGGGGGAGGCTACCGCCATGGTTCATAATCCGGCTGCACCCGCCACCCTGCCAGCATTGCCACCACGCCCGCGCAACCTGTTCCCGTTATGGGCCAGCCTGTTGCTGGGGCTGTGCTGGCTGATTGTCTGGCATCTGGACATTTCCTTCCAGACCCTGCTGTGGGGTTGGGAAGACATCCTCGAATACTTTTCACGCTACAGCCAGCCGGATTTCAGCCAGACCCGCAAGTACCTGTGGCTGATGCTGGAAACCATGGCGATGGGGTTGTGGGGGACGGTGCTGGCGGTAGTGCTGGGCTTCACCCTTGCCCCCTATGCCGCCCGCAACCTCAGCCCCAACCGCCGGGTGTACAACCTGACCCGCGAACTGCTCAATTTCATGCGGGCGATGCCTGACGTATTGTTGGCATTGATCTTTGTCGCCAGTCTCGGGCTGGGGCCACTGCCGGGGGTATTGGCACTGGGCATCCACACCGCCGGTTTCCTAGGCAAGTTCTTTGCCGAAAGCTTGGAACGGGTCGAGCGGGGCAGGTATGAGGCGCTGGATGCGGTGGGCGCGGGCTTTGCCCAGAAAGTGATGTATGCGGGCTGGCCTTCCATCCTGCGTGAAATGCTGGGCTACACGCTGTACATCCTTGACCGCAATATCCGCACGGGTGCGGTGTTGGGGCTGGTCGGTGCGGGTGGTATCGGCATTGCCCTGTACGACACCTTGCGCATGTTCAATTACGACGAATCTGCGGCATTGCTGATCATCATGATCGTTGCCATTTTGCTGGTGGACAGGCTGTCAGCCTTCCTCCGCCAGCGTTTGCACTAAGTTTGCACCAAGAGGGACACTTTGCCATGACCGAACCTTGGGATCGCCACCGTTACCTGCCTGCCCTGTGCGCCTTGCCTGCCAGTGAGGTGCTGGCATTGGCGGGGCAGTGCAGCCAAGGCTGGGAACGCCGCCATCACATCCTGCCTGAACAGGGCTTGGGGCTGTTGCAGCTTCAGGACAGCACCCGCCATGAGGCATTTTATCTGGGGGAATTCCCGGTGGCGCAGGCGTGGGTGGAACTGCACTTGCCCGACGGCAGACGGGCGCAAGGGGCAGCACACGTGATGCAGGACAATGCGGAACTCGCGGAAGCCCTCGCGGTGTGTGATGCCATCCTTGACCAACGCTTGCCGGGTTGGGAGGCGTTGCTGCCTGCCCTGCGGCAGGGGGAAGCCATCCGCGCCCAGCTGCAAGCCAACCGTAAAGCCATGCTAGCCAGCACCCGCGTGGATTTCTCCCTGCTTGCCACCACGGAGGACGGCGCATGAGCCAGATGGATGCCTGCTGGCAAGCCGACCCGCAGCAACAGGTGTTCCGCCTGCTGCTGGATGCTTACAGTTTCCCTGGCAAGGTGCAGACCCTGCCAGCGGGGCTGGCACCGGCGCACCGTGCGCTGCTGGCTGCCTTGCTGGACAATACCGTCAGCCTGCATGACTGCCACGGTTTGCTGGCTACCCACGACAGCGGTTTGCTGCAAGCCCGCCACGTTGCCGCCACGGAGGCAGATTTCCTGCTGTGCGATGGTGCAGCCTCAACACTGCCAACCCCTAAGCTAGGCACACTCAGCGAACCGGAACGTTCCGCCACGCTGGTGCTGGTGCTGGCGGCGGTGGGTGCGGGGGAAACCTTGCTGCACCTGCGCGGCCCCGGCATTGCTGACACCACCCCACTCAGCGTGGGTGGCTGGCAGCGCCAGTGGCTGGAACAGCGCCAGCATTGGTGCGCGGCATTTCCGTTGGGGGTGGATATGATCCTGTGTGATGCGCAACGGCTGGTTGCCATCCCGCGCACCACCACACTGGAGGTGATGACATGGGCTATGTAGCCATCAAGGGCGGCGGCAAGGCGATCGCCGGGGCGGAGACCTTGCTGGATTACCTGCGCTGTGAGCAGGGTGCGGCTGGCTTGCCACTGGACACCGCCACGATTGCCACGCAGTTGCGTTACCTGCATGGGCGGGTGATGTCCGAGGGCGGGTTGCACCACCCGGAACTGGCGGCACTAGCGGTCAAACAGTCATTGGGCGACACGCTGGAGGCGGCGTTTGCGCTGCGGGCATTCCGTTCCACCCAGCCGCGCCTGCTGACCAGCCCGGTGCAGGATACGCGCAACATGCGGCTGGTACGGCGCATCTCCTCAGCGTTCAAGGACATCCCCGGCGGGCAGATGCTGGGCGCGACCACGGACTATGCCTTGCGCCTGCTGAAAATGCGCTTGCTGGATGAGTCACCGGACACCTTCCGCAGCATCGCGCAGGAATGGCTGGCAAGCTGCCAAGGGGAGGATGTGCCGGACACTTTCCCTAAGGTGCTGGATAGCTTGCGGGCAGAGGGCTTGCTGCCTGCCATCGACCCTGCCGCCCGTGCCTTGCTGCCGTTTGACGTGACCCGTGAACCGTTGGTGTTCCCCGTGCCGCGTTCGGCGGCGCTGGCCACCCTGACCCGTGGGGAAACCGGCTCGTTATTGGCGATTGCCTATTCCAATATGCGCGGTTATGGCGATGTGCATCCCACCGTGGCGGAATTGCGGGTCGGTTACTTGCCGGTGCGGTTGCCGCACCCCATCAGTGGCGAGTTGCTGGAGGTCGGTGAGGTGCTGATGACCGAATGCGAGGTGGTGGCGATGTATGACGGCAAGGACGGTGGCAAGCCGACCTTCACGCTAGGCTATGGCGCGTGTTTTGGGCATAACGAGGTCAAGGCCATTTGCATGGCGATCCTTGACCGTGCCTTGCAACGCGGCATGGCGGGCAAGCCGCAGAACCCGTCAGAAGACCCAGAGTTTGTGCTGCTGCACGTCGATGGCATTGATTCAATGGGGTTTTGCACCCACTACAAAATGCCGCATTACGTCACCTTCCAGTCTGACATGGACCGGCTGCGCACCACCCAACACAAGCAGGAAGGCAAGGCATGACGACGGCTACCCAATACCCGTTTGCATTTCTGGACACTTACGCCAAAAAGGAAGTGCGCCGCACCATACTGAAGGCGGTTGCCATCCCCGGCTACCAAGTGCCGTATTCCAGCCGGGAAATGCCAATGGGGCGCGGCTTCGGTACGGGCGGGCTGCAATTGACGCTGGCATTGGTCGGTCGGGGCGAAACCCTCAAGGTCATTGACCAAGGGGCGGATGATTCGGTCAATGCGGTCAATTTACGCAGCTTCATCGAGCAGGTCTGCCCTGGCATCCACACCACCACCCGCACCCAGGAGGCTGACCTGATCCAGTCGCGCCACCGCATCCCGGAACGTGCCTTGCGCAGCAACCAAGTGCTGGTGCTGCAAGTGCCTTATCCCGACCCGCTGGTGATCGTGGAACCTTCCGAAAGCAGGCGCAAGGTCATGCACGGCGAGGCAGATTACGCCCGCCTGCTGGTCAAGCTGTATGAGGATTTGGTGCAGTTCGATGAAATCACCATTTCCCACCGTTACCCTACCCGCATCAACGGGCATTACGTGCTGGACCCTTCCCCGATTCCGCGTTACGACGTGCCACGGCTGCACCAGTCGCCCGCACTGACCCTGTTCGGGGCGGGGCGTGAAAAGAAGGTGTACGCCGTGCCGCCTTACACCCGTGCCGAGCCGCTGGTGTTTGACGATGTGCCGTTCCGTACCGAAGATTTCACCGACCCGTCCAGCGGGGAACGCCGCGCTTGTGTGCGGTGCGGCTCGCGGGACAGTTTTCTGGATGAGTTCATTGACCCGCACAGCGGGGAAAAGGTGTACCAATGCTCCGACAGCGATTATTGCAGCCAGCAACAGGAGGGTCGCCATGACTGAACACAGCCGCCAGCGTCAGGATGCCGTGCTGCGGGTGCGCGGCTTGGGCAAGCGTTATGGCAAGGGTTGCCCACATTGCTACGACCTGACCGGCCCGGAACACGACACCAACATCTGCCCACGCTGCGGCAGCGTGGTGGCGGCGCATCAGGTTTCCTTTGACCTGTACCGGGGGGAAATCCTCGGCATCGTGGGCGAGTCTGGTTCTGGCAAGTCCACGGCGGTCAAGGCATTGTATTTTGATGAGCCACCCAACAGCGGCAGTGCGGTGTTTTACGATGGCGGCAAAGCACACGACCTGTTTGCACTCAATGCCGCCCAGCAACGCCAGTTGCGCAACCAACGCTTCGGCATGGTGTACCAGAACCCGATGTTGGGCTTGAACTTCAATGTCTCCGCTGGGGGCAATATCGCCGAACGCCTGCTGATGGGGGGGGTGAACCACTACGGGCAAATCCGCGAACGGGCGCGGCAACTGCTGCGCCGCACCGAAGTGTTGCCTGAGCGCATGGACGAATGCCCGAAGAACTTTTCCGGCGGTATGCAGCAACGGGTGCAAATCGCCAAGGCACTCGCCACCCACCCACCGCTGCTGTTCCTCGATGAGGTCACGACCGGGCTGGACTTGTCGGTGCAAGCCGCCATCCTTGACCTGATCCTCGAAATCCAGCAGGAACTCGGCACCGCGATGGTGGCTGTCACCCACGACCTTGGGGTGATCCGCCTGTTGGCCAACCGGACACTGGTCATGAAATACGGGCGGGTGATTGAATCCGGGCTGACTGACCAAATCCTCGAAGACCCCCAGCACGCTTACACCCAGCGGCTGGTGGCATCCGCACTGTAAGGAGGCTGGCATGAACCTGACCGACCCGATACTCGATGTCCGCGATTACGCCAAGACCTTTGTGCTGCATGAGCAGGGCAAAACCCTGCCGTCCAGCAGCCACGTCAACCTGCGGGTGTATGCCGGGCAACTGACTGCCCTGATTGGCCCCACCGGGGCAGGCAAGTCCACCGTGCTGAAGGGCATTTACCGCACCTACTTGCCCAGTGCCGGGCAATTGCTGTTCCGCACCACGGATAATGTGCTGGTTGATCTGGCGACAGCGGATGAACACCGCATCCTCGAACTGCGCCAGCGTGAGATTGGCTTTGTTACCCAATTCCTGCACACCCTGCCGCGCCAAAGCACCGAGGATGTGGTCGCCACGCCGCTGGTGCAGCGTGGCATACCACGCCCGCACGCCCGTGAACAGGCACGCACCATGCTGCAACGCCTCAACCTGCCGGAACGCCTGTGGGGAATTTCACCCGCCACCTTCTCCGGCGGTGAACGCCAGCGTGTCAACCTTGCCCGTGGGCTGCTGGCACAGCCGCGCCTGCTGTTGCTGGATGAACCCACCGCCAGCCTTGACCCCAAAACCACCGAGCGGGTGGTGGAACTGATCGGTGCACTGAAAAGCAGCGGGACAGGCATCCTCGCCATTTTCCACCAACCGGAATTGGTGCGGCGCATGGCTGACCACGTGGTTGAACTCGCCCCGCCTGTCGGGACTGAACACTTTTTCAAGGAACTGAACGGATGAAAACGTTGCTGACCAACGCCCGCCTTGTCCTAGAAGACCGGGTACTGGAAAACGCCAGTTTACTGCTGGAGGATGGGCTGATCGCCGCCATCGCGCCCGCCACCGCTAATGCCGAGCGGGTGCTGGACTTGTCCGGCAAAACGTTGTTGCCGGGGATGGTTGACCTGCATTGTGACGCGCTGGAAAAGGAAGTGGAGCCACGCCCGAATGTGCATTTCCCGCTGGGCTTTGCCTGCGCCCAAGCGGACAAGCGCAATGCCGCTGCGGGCATCACCACGGTGTTCCATGCCCTGTCATTTGCCAACGAAGAATTGGGGGTGCGCAATAATGCGTTTGCGGCATCCATTGCCCGTGCGGTGCATGACTGGCAACCGCACGCACTGGTGGACAACCGCGTCCACTGCCGTTACGAAATCACCGACCCGACGGGTCTGCCGGTATTGCTGGAACTGCTGGAACAGCGCGAGGCGCACCTGATTTCCTTTATGGACCACACCCCAGGGCAGGGGCAGTTCAAGGACGTGGAAGCCTACCGCCAGTACATCGCCCGCACTTACAAAAAGTCTGACAACGAAGTGGATGAGCTGTTGCAACGCAAGCAGGATGCCGCCGCCAGCGCGATGGGGCGCATCCACAGTCTGGTGGAAGTTGCCCACGCCCAAGGCATCGCCACCGCCAGCCATGACGACGATACCCCACAGCGGGTGGAAACCATGCAGGCACTGGGGGTAAACCTGTCAGAATTCCCGATCAACCTAGAGACGGCGCAAGCCGCCCGCGCCTTGGGGATGCACACCATTTTTGGTGCGCCCAACATCCTGCGCGGCAAGAGCCAGTCCGGGTCGATGCGGGCGCTGGATGCGATCCACGCCGGGGTCGCCACCTGCCTGTGCGCCGACTACGCACCCGCCGCACTGGTGGTTGCACTCTTCAGGCTGGTGGATGACGGGGTGCTGGAATTGTCGCAAGCCTCCCATCTGGTCAGCCGCAACCCGGCACAGGCGGCGGGGCTGCATGACCGTGGGGTGATAGCGGTCGGCAAACGCGCCGACCTGATCGCCGTCAGCCGCTTCGGGCAACTGGCGCAAGTCAGCGAGGTGTGGGTGCACGGCGCGTCGGTCTACCGGGTGCAGTATGACCATGACTGAACCCCCCGGCCGTTACGGCACGCTGTTCTACATCATTGGCGCATCCGGCGCCGGCAAGGACAGCCTGATGCGCTATGCCCGCACCCGGCTGGCAGGCAAGCCGGTGGCGTTCGCGCACCGTTACATCACCCGCCCGGTGGAACTGGAGGGCGAAAACCATATTGCCTTGCACCCGGTGGAATTTGCCCGACGCCTGCAACACGGTTGTTTTGCCATGCACTGGCACAGCCACGGGCTAGACTACGGCATCGGGCAGGAAATACGCCAGTGGTTGGGGGGCGGGCTGAATGTGGTGGTGAATGGCTCGCGGGCGTATTTGCCGCAAGCCCAGCACCTGTTCCCGCTCTTGACCCCGGTGCTGGTCAGGACTGCGCCGGACAAGCTGGCGGAACGCCTGCACGCCCGTGGGCGGGAAACAGCCGAGGACATCCGCCAGCGCCTGCACCGGGCAGCAGCATTGGCCGTGCCGGACTGCCCACGGTTGCAGGTGATCAACAATGACGGCACACTGGAAGCGGGTGGTGAAGCCTTGTGCGCTGTGGTGCAGGCATGAAACTGACCCTGTTGGGGACGGGCAACGCCGCCGGGATACCGGTGTATGGCTGTGCCTGCCCTGCCTGCCAACGGGCAGGGGCTGAGCCTGCCCGCCGCCGCCGGTCGGCAAGCGCCTTGCTGGAAACGCCGCAGACACGGGTGCTGATCGACGCGGGGCTGACCGACCTGACGCAACGTTTTCCGCCCAACAGCCTGTCACACATCCTGCTGACCCATTACCATGCCGACCACGTGCAAGGGCTATTCCAGTTGCGTTGGGGGAAAAACCTGCGCATCCCGGTGGTCAGCCCGGATGACCCGCACGGTTGCGACGACCTGTACAAGCACCCCGGCATCCTCGATTTCAGCCAACGCGCCTACCCGTACTGCCCGCTATGGCTGGGGGATGTACATGTGACGCCCTTGCCGCTGAACCATTCGCGGCTGACGCTGGGTTATTGTCTGGAAGCAGGCGGGAAGACCGTCGCCTACCTGACGGACACTGCGGGGTTGCAGGTGGAGGTGCAGGATTTCCTGCAAGCCGCCCACCCCGATGTGGTGGTGATCGACTGCTCCTACCCGCCGTGTGCGGTGTTGCCCAAGGGGCACAATGACCTGGGTACGGCCATTGCCCTCCATCAGCACATTGCCCCGCGCCAAACCATCCTGACGCACATCGGGCATGAGTTGGATGAATGGTTGCTGGACAATGCCGGGAGCTTGCCGGATGGTGTCAGGGTGGGATGGGATGGAGCAGAAACGTTT
Organism: uncultured Thiothrix sp.; assembly: GCA_964420315.1. Taxonomy (GTDB): domain Bacteria; phylum Pseudomonadota; class Gammaproteobacteria; order Thiotrichales; family Thiotrichaceae; genus Thiothrix. Next base: position 25,171 of record CAYQTB010000005.1, read on the forward strand.
CTTTGAGAAAATCCCGCCTAGTTGATCCAGCCTTTCAGACTCCTTGATGGTCTGGTGGAGCTTGCGGGTACGGGGGGCAACCGTATACTGACCAAATAGTTTCAGACTTGGGCTTTGAAAACGCATGGCAATGATTTTTATTGCGTGACATTCGCGCCCAACGGCAAATGGCGCTAGTCTTGATTACCCACGACTTCCCCTTGGCGGGCGGTATATGTGACCGCATCACGGTGATGCGCCATGGTCAAGTGGTGGAGACCGGCACAGTAAACGCCCTGATTCACCAACCACAACACGTTTATACCCGTGAATTGCTGCTTACTTCCCGATACTGAACATTTCTTTATTCTCGATGTCTCAAGCCTTAAACTAGGCTTCAGGGCAAACAAGGGAATCATTATGCACACCACATCGCATACCGTATTAGCAGGACTCTTGCTAATCACCGGTTTATTCCCCATCAGCGGCTGTGCTGCGGGAACAACCTTGATGAAGCAACAACCGTTAACCAAACCCACAAGTGAATTTGCATCATTATGGCAACCGGGTTGGCAATGCGGGCAAGCCAGCCCGGTCAGTCGTGCTTTCCTCAATGCATTGATTAAGAAAAATGCATTACACGGTTATGCGTTAAAGGGTGTGACTTTGCCGTTATTGATCGGGCAAAATCCAGCAGAATCAGGCGCTATTTTGTTCGCCAAACGGGATAATACTTGGCACGCCTACCCGATTGCCGATGGCAGCGCGGTACTCGCGGCTTACAGCACGCCCGCGTTCAACCGCCTGACCTTGTTTGCTACTTGGGGGCGCGAAGGTTCCGGCAACGATTACATGGTCTTGCAAGGTAAGAATCAGTTACGCGAATTCAGTTGCAGCACCGTGCATTTACCCGCCGAGTTAAATCGCCCGGATTGGGGTAACCGTTACCCTGGTTTGCACGACTTCAATATGGATACACAAGGGCACGGCACGCTGATCACCGCCGCCTACTTACCGGATGGCGCGAATGAGCGCAAGCAATGGTACCAATACAACAGCAATGACTGGGGCAAGCAGTGGAGCGATGCCCGCAAAATACCTGCGATGCCTGCAAAGCTTGACGGTATTTTTCAGCCGATTACGGATATTCCCGCTCCGACTTGGCTGGTAAATAGCCTACTGGCAAGCACGCCATAACGTCAAACCAACAGACCATGCCGCGCAAATACCGTCAGCAGGTGCTTAACATTCAACGCAATTTCTTTTTCTAGGCCTTTGCCGCTGGTTTGTGCTTGTTTACCACCGGGAATTTGTAGCACCCCCGCCATGACCTCCTCACACAAACGCTGGGTAATTTCGGGAACCGTGTGCGTACCATCCAATACTTGCAATAAACGGCTGGAAAAATCATCGAGACTCAGGGCTTGGTGGCGAATACTTGCTACACTTTGCCAACCCTCAGCGGCTTGCAAGCGCGCCAAAGCACTGGCAACAGGATATTCCGGCCATTCGGGCTTGATTAAACAGGGATGCAAATGCCCATACACCGCACGATAGCTGTACAAGCTGAACCATTCACTCACCAATTCGCTGCGGGCGTTGGCAAATTGCTTGCCGCCCGCATCACGCACCCGTTCGGCGGCACACGTGTATAATTCGGTGAAATCCGGTGTGTAAGGGTGTACCTCCTGCAAATACAGCAAGGCGGCTTTGCTCAATGGGTGCGTCACGGTCAATTCAGTATTATCCGGGGTCAAAAATACCACCGGTTTGGTATTACTCAGATTTGCCTTACCCTTAAGCCGCAAATTCGCACTGTAAAAAAACCCGGTGAACACATCCACGTCCACGGCACGTTCCAATGCCACATCGGCGCGGCATAACACACTTTTGCGGAAAGCCCGCATTCGCACAAAATCCATCCATTGCTCGTGCTGCAACGGGTCTTCAATATCCCCCAAGGCGGCTTGCGCTGCACCGCTCAAGGTGGTGTCGAACAAGGTGTGTAAATCGGTTTCGCACACGTATTGCAATTCATGCCGCTGGGCATCAGCAAGAAACTCGCTAAACAAAAAAGCGTTGTTTTCGCCCGCCAAATATTCGTGCAATAAGTAACTGGGATGCGAACCGAGCAAATAGGTGATTTCTTTTTGCACATAACGCTGACTATCCGCTTCAGCCCCCACCAATGCACGTTGCAAACGCTCTAAAGCAGCAATCGCGGCATGGTATTTAGCCGCTGCCCCCGCCACATGGCGGGTCGAGTGCAATAACAAATCACGTAAACTGCCACGCATCCGCCAACCGGGGAGTAAATTATAACTGATGTAAGCCAACCCATGCGGAGTCAGGCACTCTCGCGCCACCGCTAGGATTTTTTCACGGACTACCGCAGGAACCCAAGAATACACGCCGTGCGCAATGATGTAATCAAACTGCCCCAACGCGACGGGATCAATCGCTAGAATATCGCCCACCTCAAGACGAATATTTTGCAGCGGCAATTGCTCGGCAATACGCTGCCCAATAGCCACTTGCGCCCCCGATAACTCCACCCCTACAAATTCGCTGTGGGGCAAATGCCAAGCCATCGGGAGCAGATTGCCGCCGGTTGCCGACCCCAATTCCAATACGCGGCATTGTTGGGGTGAAGCGGTGGGAATCCCGAATAAACGCCCCAGCGTCGCCATATTACCGGGGTGTGTTTCAGGGAAAGGATTGGTTTCGTAGGCAAGTTCGTCGTAAAAATCAACCATAACAACAGGCTTCCTGCACTAAGCTAATTCAACGGTTCGGTAACGCTACCACCATCCTAAACTCCAGACGGGGATTAGCTGCCGCCTTTAGCCAAAAATTTTGCACCACCAACTGATGGGTGGCGGTTTGCTTAAATTGCATGGTGTAAGTGTCATCCGCTGCCACGCCGCCCAATGCCAGACGCAAAGGGGCTGACTGCCAAGCCAAAGTGCCTTCCGTCACATTCAGAATATACGCCACGCCCTCACGCCCATTCAAACGTTTCTGAGTTATTAGGGCTTTTAAGTTCTGTTGCATCACGGGATCATCAACTGGACTGAAATGCCCAGCGTCATGGTATTCCAAATTTCCCAGCAAATCATACAGCAACTTACCCGACACCTCAGGGTTCGCTGCCAGCTTGTAAGGGAACACCAACAGAACTGCTGCTAAAAACGTCAGCATCAACCCTGTTAACGCAATCCCTAATGCAAAATGCCGGGTGATATTACGCTGCGCCGCGCACCCTCGTTGCATAATATTTCCAACCTAATCTAACACTCGAATATCCCGATTATAGACCAGAATAAGAAAAATGAATTGAAACTGAGTCAAAAAGCGCAATAAAACTCACTTACTGCGATAAGTGGTTTCCAAGTAGTGATAGACGGCGAATAAGCCCATCGCCTCTCCCCCCACCGGACGACCAGCACGCTCACGGGTATTCCAAGCCATCACATCAAAGTGCACCCAAGGGGTCGATTCCGGCACAAACTCATTCAGGAATAATGCCGCCGTGATTGCACCACCATAGCTCCCGCCACTGTTGGTGAAATCGGCGCACCCACTTTTCAACTGATCGAAATACGGGCGATGTAACGGCAGATTCCAAATCAATTCCTCAACCTCCGCCGATACCGTCTGAAGTTTAGCCGCCAATGCCTTGTTATTGCTAAAAAACACGGGAATTTCCGTCCCTAATGCCACCCGTGCCGCACCGGTTAAGGTAGCAAAATCCAGCAGCAAATCCGGTTTGTGACTAACCGCATCCGCCAACGCATCGCACAAAACCAAACGTCCTTCAGCATCCGTGTTATCCACTTCCACTGACTTGCCCGCACGGGTTGCCAGAATATCACCGGGGCGGAACGCATCCCCGCCAATGGCATTATCCACTGCCGGTATCAGCACCCGTAGCTGCACAGGAAGCTGCAATTGCATAATCAATCGCGCCAAACCCAGCACATGCGCGGCACCACCCATGTCTTTTTTCATCAAGCGCATGTATTGCGACGGCTTAATGTCCAAGCCGCCGGTATCAAAACACACGCCCTTACCCACCAAGGTCACTGACGGATACTCCGATTTACCCCATTGCAACTTCAGCAAACGCGGTGCATGAGCGCTGGCACGCCCCACTGCGTGGATAGCGGGGTAATTCTGCTTCAGCAAATCATCACCGACAATCTCACTGAAATCCGCCTCAAAAGTACGCGCCAGTTGCGCGACAGTAGCGGACAAATGCTCTGGCATCATGTGATTCGCGGGTTGATTCACCAAATCTCGTACCAACGCCACCGCTTGCACAAAGGCTTTGGCTCGCGCTTGCTGACCTTCCACGAACAATACCGGGCGGGCTTTATTATCCGGCTTGGTGTAATACTCAAAGCGGTAATAGCCCAAACCCCAACCAATGCTGGCTTGCAAGCGCTCCTCTTCCGACCAGTCGCACATCAGATGGTAATGACCGCGTGGCAATTTATTAGGCAATGCCGCAAGCGCCCAACGTATTCCAGCCTCAGTGCTATAGCCCACCAACGCTTTACTCATGCCCCCCTGCCCGTCTGGAACCAAACAAAGCTGCCCAGTATTCGCCTTAAAATCATGCAATTTTGCCCATTGCCGTTCAGCCTCAGGCAGAGAGGCGCAAAACGCCTCCCACGTTGTTGGCAGCAACGGGTAAATCGCCACCGAATGTGCCGGTTTTTCTTGTGTAAACATGAACTTCCCCCTGAGTCTTAACGCTTACACCCATCCCACCAGCACGGCGTACTGTTGATAAAGTTCAGTAATGCTTGGTATTTCGGTGCCTGGCTGATCGGTTGGGTGATGTATTCTTTCGTACCCCACGGGCCGTGCTTATTGAAAGTACGTGGCGCAGTGTAATGCATCATCAACGTGCCGCCTTCCGTTTTCCAGCCATTTAAGAATTGATCATAAATGCCACGCATTCGAGGATCACGATTGGCTGCAAACAACAACGGATTAGGGAACTCATCATCCGTTTTGGTGTGGAAATCTGCCAAACCTTGTCCAGCTTCATACGCCATTAATTGTAAACCGTATTTATCGGTAATGGCTTTTTGCATCCGAATATAGCCCATCACTTTATCGTGCGAATAACGGTATACCGGATTCGTAATCAAACCGAGCGCATCATCCACACTTTTAATGGTACGCACTTCGGCATGTCCGCCAAAAACATACGGGCCAATCGCGAACGCATCCGCGTGTTTGTAAGCATCCTTGTGGCTCAAGACGATCTCAGTCAGTTTATCGTTCACTGTCCAACCCGACAGGATTCGCACCAAACGCTGCGAACCACCAAAAACGCTTTCCCAGATATTGAAAATTTCTACCGAACGCTGTGAATAATACCGCCAGCCAGCACGGTGAGCATGCGAATCCAGACCCAGTTTCAACCCCATATCAATCATATAATTGCCTTGGGTGAAAATGGTATTCCATGTTTCGTTGCTGTATTCGATGTGTGGCTTCAAATTGCCATTCAAATGTTGTTTCACATAAGTGGCAAATTCGCGCACATAATTATCATCAGCAGCATGTGGCAAGGTAAACCACGGATCAGCATTTAAACGATTAGCAAGTTCAACCTGAATTTCTACTGGCGCACCGCGTGAACCCTCTTTGCCACCCCACGTGGCTTTGCCCAAGGTATTGCGATCTGACCAAGCGCGGTCAGTGCTACGGGTGACGCCACTCATATTCATAAAGCGGATTGCACGGAAATCCTTCATGAATGCCATAAAATCGGGGTTAAAAATAATGCTGTCTGCATGTTCCACAAACGACTTGAAATCACCACACGCAGCAGCGGAAGCCACGCGCTGGAACGGATTACTCGCACAAATCCCGCCCGGTGGCAGAATGCGGATATTGCGTAAATGATTCTGCGGATTGCTACGCAAAATCAATAACGAAGCATTCAACATACCATCGTTACCGGCAGCAATCGTAATCGTGTCGTAACCCGCATTGCGTTGCAGCAAGGTGGCATCATTCATGTACTGAATCTCACCTTCGCCGTCATACAGCACGGTATACGTGCCTTCAGGAATAACCGCTGCGGGTAAATTAGAGAGAAAACGTGTCCCCGCTTGCCCACCATTCAGATTGGCAGGCCAACCGTTCGCATCATAGGTAATATTGCCTTTGGTCAACCACGGACTGGCTTCAGGGAAAGGCATTGCCGCACGCATCAGGTCGATAAAAGGCATACTGGCATCACTTTCCATCACCTCATTGGTATTGGTACCCAATGGAGAAGCCGAGTTACTTGTGGAAAATGCGCTTTTCGCCGCAGACAAAGCAGTAGCATTCGTTGTCATCGCCTTACCGCCAGTGGTCGCACCACAGCCAGTTATTCCCAGTGATAACACGCCACCCATAATCACCAATCGGGTCATTTTCGCCAGCATATTAAGTCCTTTTCGTCGATTATTGCTTGTGATTTACCGTTTGTAACGAAGTCTAGCACGGGGTTTGCACTCGATGCGACGAATATGCTTTGCCTGCATGATGCACACCCATTACAATTGCGCCCTCATTATAGCCTTAACCTTTTACTGGAGTATTCCGCATGGCAATCGAACAAACCATTTCCATTATCAAACCTGATGCAGTTGCAAAAAATGTGATCGGTCAAATCTACAGCCGCTTTGAAAACGCTGGTCTAAAAATCGTTGCTGCAAAAATGGTTCACCTGAGCAAAGAACGCGCTGAAGGCTTTTACGCTGTGCACAAAGAACGTCCTTTCTTCGGTGATCTGGTGGCGTTCATGACCTCTGGTCCGGTAATGGTACAAGTATTGGAAGGCGAAAACGCTGTCACTAAAAACCGCGAATTGATGGGTGCAACTAACCCTAAGAATGCCGACGCTGGTACAATCCGTGCAGACTTCGCTGATTCCATTGACGAAAATGCCGTTCACGGTTCTGACAGCGCAGAAAATGCTGCGATTGAAATCGCTTACTTCTTCGGTGAAGAAGGTCTGTGCCCACGCACTCGCTAATATATCTCTTTGCCCTCTCCCCTTGCGGGGGAGGGTTGGGAGGGGGAAGTGATCACATTGTCTGACACTGTTAAAAAAATCAATCTGCTGGATTTCAGCCATGAAGGGCTGAAAGCGTATTTCACCTCCATCGGTGAAAAGCCATTTCGCGCCACGCAAATCATTAAATGGCTGCATCAGCTTAATGTCGACAATGTCGACCAGATGACCAATATCAGCAAACCGTTGCGCCAGTTTCTCACGGATAATGCCGTGATTCGCGCACCGGAAATCGTGATGGATCAACAATCCGCTGATGGTACCCACAAGTGGTTGCTAAGGCTGGACGATGGTAATGCCATTGAAACGGTATTCATCCCCGAAGACGACCGGGGAACGCTGTGCGTTTCCTCACAAGTCGGTTGTGCATTGGATTGCACCTTTTGCTCTACCGCCCGCCAAGGCTTCAACCGTAATTTAACGACGGCGGAAATCATTGGGCAATTGTGGGTTGCCAAACGCACCTTGCAAGCTGATCCTAAAGGCGCTCGCGTCGTCAGCAATGTGGTCATGATGGGCATGGGCGAACCGCTACTGAATTTCGATAATGTCATTAATGCCTTGCGCCTGATGATGGATGATAATGCTTACGGTCTAAGCAAACGCCGCGTTACCTTGAGCACCTCTGGTGTATTGCCCGCGTTGGATCGCTTAGCTGATACGCTGGATGTTTCGCTTGCCGTTTCCCTGCACGCACCGAATGACGCATTGCGTGACCAACTGGTTCCGCTAAACCGCAAATACCCGATCAAGGACTTGCTAGCCATGTGCCGCCAGTTCTTGGAGAAAAAGACCACCGAACGCAATCACATTACGTGGGAATACGTGATGCTGGATGGCATCAACGACCGCGACGAACATGCTGTTCAACTCGCCAACATACTCAAGGGCATTCCCTCGAAAATCAACCTGATTCCGTTCAACCCGTTCCCAGAAACGCGCTATAAACGCTCTAGCAACAATCGCATACACCGTTTCCGTGATATTTTGGCGGAAGCCGGTTATACTGTCATCACCAGAAAAACACGGGGTGATGACATTGACGCCGCTTGCGGGCAACTGGCAGGTCAAGTCAATGACAAAAGTCGCCGAGAGATACATTTCGCACGCATCGAACGGTCATAAAAGAGCAATGAAAACAATAAAATATGCATTGTTTGCAATGTTGGTTAGCAGCATGAGCGCCTGCTCCAACACAACATCCAGCACAGATGAAAAGACCGGTAGCTATTATACCCAACTAGGTGTTGGTTACTTACAGAAGGGGCGTTTGGATTTAGCCAGCCTGAATCTGGAAAAAGCTCTAGCGCAAGATTCCGACTCGGCATCGGCTCACCATTATTACGCCCTGCTTCAGGAACGCTTAAAAAACGACGCGAAGGCGAACAAGCATTTTCGCAAAGCTCTCGACATTACGCCCAACGATCCTGACCTGTTGAATAACTATGGCTCACACTTGTGCCACACGCAACAGTATGCCGCTGCGGAAACCGCTTTTCTCAAAGCGCTCCGTGATCCGCTCTATAAAACCCCGGAGTTTGCCTATACTAACGCGGGCATTTGCACCAAAAAAGCAGGCAATGTAACACGAGCGGAAACGTATTTTCGCCAAGCACTGGAAAAAAACCGCCGTTTCTCGGAAGCGCTCTACCAGATGGCCAGATTGCACCATGAAAAAGGTGAACCAGCCAAAGCAGAAGCCTTTATTTACCGCTATAATGAAGTAGCATCGGCAACGCCGGATAGTTTGCTGCTGTGTTATCAAGTGCAAACAAATTTAAATGAACCAGACAAAGCAGAAGCCTGTGCCACCACATTGCGGGAAAAATTCCCGGATAGCAGCGCTGCCAGCCAAATTGATTGATTAAACTGGAGGACATGTGACAGAGACAGCCCACTCAGTCGAAGAAAGGACATCTTCTGCGGTGCAACCCGGCGACCTGACCGCTATGCTCGTGAAATGCCGCGAAAAAGCGGGGCTTGATCTCGAACAAGCAGCGGAAGAGTTGCACCTGTCCGCCCATATTGTTAAAGCATTAGAGAGGGAAGACTTTGCTCACTTACCGGAACCACCTTATGTCCGTGGCTATTTGCGTGGCTATTCCAAACTGGCGGATATTGACGCCAAGGAACTGATTCGCACTTATGAAGCCCTGCGTGGTGCTAAACCTGATGAAATTGCCCGTCATTTCGCACCCGCCAAACCGCTCAATAAAGTGGCTCAGCCCGTAATGTCAAACTCCACCCTGAAATTCATCGGATTTGGGGTATTGGTACTATTATTAGGGCTATTTTCCATGATTCCGGGCGTGCGCGATTGGGCAAATCATACGTGGTCATCGTTCTCAGCACAAACCGAACCAACCGATGTACAACAACGCCCTCCGTCTGCGATGGAGGCTTACGTTGCACAAAAAGAAGCCCTAGAGCGTGAAAAAGCGGCTACCGAACAACAAGCCCAGCAAGCGGCATCACCGGCATCCAGCACACCAGCACCCGAAGTGGTAGCAATCGCGCCAAGCGATCAAACCCGTCAGAGCACTGCTACGCCAGTAACTCCTACACCAGAAGCCGTAGCCGCTAGCACCCAAGATGCCGCCGTGCCAACCAATGCCACCGCGACTGAAACAACCGCAGTAACGCCCGCTCCGGCAACAGCCCCTGTAGCACCGGCATCAAACCCCACAGAAACGCCTACGGTTGCCAGTTCAGAAACACCCGTTACGCCACCAGCAACACCAACCGATGCCGCAGCGACCCCAACAGATGCCACTACTCCGCCTGTCTCTGGTGAAATTAGCATCAAAATGGAATTCACCGAAGAAGTCTGGATGCAAATCAAAGGTGATGATAGAAAAACCCTGTTCGAATCCCTCAACACGGCTGGCAATATCAAAGAGTTCAAAGCAACACCGCCACTGAATGTCAAAATCGGTAATGCACCAGGCGTTAAAATTTTCGTTAATGGTCAGCCGTTTGATTTGACTGCACACACCAAAGGCAGCGTCGCCCGTTTCCGAGTCGAGTAAGCATGAGCAAAAATATCCAATCTGTCCGGGGAATGAATGACATTCTCCCGGATGCTACCCCCGCATGGCAGTATATTGAAGGCATCGCTCGTACCCTTCTGAATCGTTACGGCTACAGCGAGATCCGTATGCCGATCCTTGAGCAAACGGATTTGTTTTCCCGTGCTGTTGGCGAGGTGACTGATATTGTCGAAAAGGAAATGTATACCTTTAACGACCGTAATAATGACAGCCTAAGCTTACGCCCTGAAGGCACGGCTGGCTGTATTCGCGCCGGAATCCAACACGGGCTGCTGCATAATCAGCAACAACGCCTGTGGTATACCGGTCCGATGTTTCGTCACGAGCGTCCTCAAAAAGGTCGTTACCGTCAATTTCACCAAATTGGCGTGGAAGCTTTCGGAATGCCGGGACCAGATATTGACGCCGAACTCATCGCCATCACCGCACGGCTATGGAAAACCCTTGGCTTACGTCACCTACGCCTAGAGTTGAACACGCTGGGTACACCCGAATGCCGTCACACCTACCGCGAGTTACTGGTTGCGTATTTCACCGCGTATCACGCTGTACTTGATGAGGATTCCAAACGTCGCCTACACACCAACCCGTTGCGCATTTTGGATACCAAAAATCCTGACCTAAAGGAAATCGTAGCCGCAGCACCCAGCTTACACGATCATTTGGATGCCGTCTCACGCGAACACTTTGCGACCCTACGCGCCTTGCTGGATAGCATGGGCATTGCCTACGAAGTCAATCCACGCTTGGTACGCGGACTGGATTACTACACCCACACGGTATTTGAATGGGTGACAGATGATCTCGGCGCACAAAGCACGGTCTGTGCCGGTGGGCGTTACGATGGCTTAGTAGAGCAATTAGGCGGCAAGCCAACCCCCGGCGTGGGCTTCGGCATGGGTTTGGAACGCCTAATTCTCTTGCTGGAAACGCAAGGCATTGCCTCACCCGTCACCACCCCCGATGTTTATTTAATCATGGCAGGCAACGCCGCGATTCAAACCGGCTTGACACTGGCAGAAACTTTGCGCGATGCCCTCCCCGATTTGCGCCTGATCAGCAATGGTGGCGAAGGCAGTTTCAAAACCCAAATGAAGCGGGCTGACAAATCTTCCGCCAGTTTTGCCCTGATTCTGGGGGAAAATGAAGTGGAGCGTGACGAAATCGGTCTCAAACCCTTGCGTGATGGCGGTGAGCAGATTACGCTCCCGCTCAGCCAAGTGGCGCAACACCTTGCCGTTTTGCTTGAAAAACCACAACAAATGTTAACTTAATTCAATCATTCAGGGGCAAACTGATGTCTGATTACAAAACCGATGATGAAAAAGCCGAAGAACTCAAAGCCTGGTGGAAAGACAATGGCACATCCATCATAGCCGGTATCGCACTGGCAATTGGCGGTTTATTCGGCTGGCAGTATTGGAAAGACCACCAAGAAACCACGGCGGCGGAAGCATCGGCACTGTACGCTAAAGTCGAAAAAGCCAGTGAAACTTCATTGGAACAAGCGCAGCCAGACATCCAAGCCTTACAAAGCAGCTATGCCTCCACGCCGTATGCCGCGATGGCCAGCATGAAAGCCGCACAGCAATACGCTGAAAAAGGCGAGTACGAACCGGCAGCCACCGCATTACGCTGGGTCATAGACAATAGCAAGGAAGCGGACTTCAAGCATCTTGCCAATATCCGCCTCGCCCGCGTCTTACTTGCCATGAAAAAAGTGGACGAAGCGCAAACACTCATGACACAAACCTACCCTGAGGCGTATCAGGCACTGATCGAAGAGCTGAAAGGCGATATTTACGTTGCCCAAAACAAACTCACCGAAGCGCGGGCGGCTTATGACAAAGCCATGCTCGGCGCAGCAGGCGGTTCCGGCGAATTCATCAAGCTGAAACGTGACAACCTCGGTGAGGGAACATAACAAGGACATTATGAAACACATTACCGTCGCCCTACTCATTGCTGCTGCCTTATCAGGTTGTGGCACCTTGTCGCAAATGACGACAGCGGTTATTCCTACCAAAACGGAAAACCCGCCCAAGGCATTAAAGGAAATCACAGCCAGTGCCTCCGTGCGCACCTTGTGGCAGGTCAATACGGGTAGCGGCAGCGGCAAAGATTATGTGCGCATCCATCCCTCGGTAGAGGATAGCGCCGTATTAGTGGCGGGCGGGCGTTCGGCAAGTGCTTGGAGCAAAACCAACGGTGGGCGCATTTGGCAAACCGCCCTTGATGGCGACGTAACCGGAGGAGTTAGCGGTGGCGCAGGCAGCGTATTCCTCGGCACTGGTAATGGCCATGCGATTGCCCTAGAACGGCAGACCGGTAAAATTCTGTGGTCGACCCCCTTGGGCAGCGAAGTATTGGCAGCATCAATACCGAATAACGGTATCGTGGTATTCCGCACCAGTAATGGCGGTTTACACGGTCTTTCGACGCAAAACGGGCAAATTCTCTGGCAAGATGGGCGCAAAAGCCCGACGCTTTCCCTGCGTGGTGCCAGCACTCCGATTGTCGTGGGCGGCATGGTCATCGCCGGTTTCGATAACGGCGTGGTCACGGCTTTCGACATGCAAAACGGCAAAGGGCTATGGGAAGTTACCCTGTCCGTGCCACGCGGCAGCAGTGACCTTGACCGCATGACGGACGTGGATGGTGACATGAAAGCCTTGGGCGAAGCACTATTTGCCGCAAGCTACAACGGGCGGATTGCAGGCATCAATATGCGTGACGGCAGTGTCGCTTGGGCAGCCCCTTACTCTAGCTATACCGGCGTGGATGCTGACCCGAATGGCTTGTATACCAGCAGTGACACAGGCGATCTATGGAAACTGGAGCCGCTTTCCGGCAACCCGGTCTGGAAAATGGATGACCTACAACGTCGCCAACCCACTGCCCCCACGCTACTGGGTCAATACCTTGTCATCGGTGATTACCAAGGCTATTTGCACTGGGTCAATACCAGCAACGGGCAAATCGCAGCACGCACTCAAGGCGATAAAACCGGCTATACCGTCGCGCCCGTTAACGATGGCAACACCGTTTACACTTTAGGAAAAAGCGGCTTACTCTCGGCTTTCAGTATCCAATAATGCTACAGACACATCCTGATTAAGTGCGCAATCTCGGTATCGGTCAGCACAATCGGATTAGTTTTCATGCTGGAACCGCGTGAGTTCGCCACAACTTTCGGAATATCGGCTTCCGTAACGCCGAAATCCGCCAAACGCGGCAATTGCAGTTTATGCGCCCAAGTACTCAGGGTATGCACCAAGAACGCCCGTGCGCCGACCGGATCAACATGGCTACGCCCCCGAAATAACTTGCCAATCGTCGTATATTTCTCCAATGCAGGATTATCGGGTTCATTGGCCTCCATCAGGTCAATGTTCAAGCGTGTGGCTTCCGTAACCAACATGCCACAGCCTACCCCGTGACCAATCGGGTGAAACGCACCCAGCGGCGCGACCACACCGTGCACTGCCCCCAACCCCGTTTGCGCCAAACAAATGCCGGATAATAACGCAGCGTAAGCCATTTTACCGCGAGCGATGCTATCGCTTGGGTCATTATAAAAAGCCAGCAAGCTATCGCGCACCGCTTCCATGCCCGATAAAGCCAGCGCATTGGTCAGCGGATTCGCGCGGGTAGACACGTAAGCTTCCATCAACTGGGTGAACGCATCCATGCCATTGGCAGCAATTTGCGCGGGTGGGCAAGTTGCCAGCAAATCAGGGTCAATAATGGCGTATTCAGCGACCAAACGATCATCCCGAAACGATTTTTTGAAACCGTGTTCACCCTGTATCGACAGTACTGCGTTTTTAGTGGCTTCTGAACCCGTACCTGCGGTGGTAGGCACAGCGATGAACGGCGTAGTAGGGCCTTTGTAGGGCAATTCAGGGCCAACACCCTCAAGATGATCCATCACGGAATTGCCCGGTTTGAGCAGCCCCGCCACCGCTTTAGCAGCATCCAACGGGCTACCACCGCCAATCCCAATGACCGCATCAAAATACCTATCCGACAAGGCATTGCAAGCGGCTACAGTGTTATCCACCCATTGCGGGGAAGGTTCTTGTGTGACCCGCCGAATTTCCCAACTAAAACCAGCCGCTTGCAGGTCGTGAAACAACACCTCGGCAACAGCGGAATCGGTGAAGGAACCAGCACCGGTGATTATCAGCAGACGTTTACCGTATTGCGCGGCAATCGCAGGCAGCTTACGGATAGCACCTGCGCCGAACTCGATACGCGGCAGGCGGGCGATGGCAAAAGGGGCAACACTTAGCATCAGGCAACTCCGATTTGAATGGGCTTAGTGACCTCACAAGCATGACGCATCCAACTGATTTAAGCAAAAAAAGCGGCTCGCTGTTCACGCGAGCCGCCAACCGGTTTCTCACTTAGCGTGAGGAGTCAAACTTTCACTCCCTTCCCCCTTGCGGGGGTAAGGGCTGGGGCTGGGGAGCTTCCTACTTCTTCGGCGCGACAATATCCGTGCAAGTCCCCTCTGCCACTTCCGCCGCAAAGTTCAGCGTCTCGGAAAGCGTCGGATGCGGGTGGATCGTCAAGCCGATGTCATGCGCATCTGCCCCCATTTCCAAGGCCAGCACCGCCTCAGCAATCAGCTCACCGGCATTCTTACCCGCAATGCCCGCGCCAATCAGTTGCCCGGTTGCCTTATCAAACAGCACCTTGGTAATCCCGTTGCTGGCATCCATCGACAATGCCCGCCCACTCGCTGCCCAAGGGAACGCGCCTTTTTCATACGCAATCCCTTCCGCTTTGCACTGCTCTTCGGTTTTGCCCATCCACGCCACTTCCGGGCTGGTGTAGGCGACTGACGGGATGGTTTTCGCATCGAAATAGGTTTTATGCCCTGCAATCACTTCCGCCGCGACTTTGCCCTCGTGCGTGGCTTTGTGCGCCAGCATCGGCTGACCCACAATGTCGCCAATCGCAAAAATGTGCGGCACATTGGTACGCATCTGATTATCCACCGGAATAAAGCCGCGTGTATCCGCAAACACACCCGCCTTACCCACGTCAATCAGCCCACCATTCGGTGAACGCCCAATCGCCACCAACACGCGATCAAACGTATCCGTTTCCGGCGCACCTTTGCCCTCAAACGCACACACTAAACCCTCCACCGTCGGCGTAATCGCGGTAACTTTGGTATTCAGGTAGATGTTCTCATACATCCCCTTAATCTGGTTATGCAAGGGCTTCACGATGTCGCGATCCGCGCCGGGCATCAGACCGGGTGAGAGTTCCACCACAGTAATTTTTGCACCGAGCGCATGATAAACCGTCGCCATTTCCAACCCGATAATACCGCCGCCCACCACCAGCATCCGCTTAGGGATTTCCGGCAACTCCAGTGCATCGGTAGAATCCATCACCCGTGGATCGTCCCACGGAATAAACGGCAATTTCGTGACCCGCGACCCGGCGGCAATAATGCAGTTGGCAAATTTCACGGTTTGCTTGCTGCCATCCGCTGCTTCCACTTCAATGGTATGCGCCGAGGTAAAACGCCCGTAGCCTTGCACGATTTGCACTTTGCGCTGCTTCGCCAAGCCTTTCAGCCCTGTCGTCAACTTGCCGACCACATCGCTTTTATGCGCGCGCACAGCATCAAGGTCGATGTCCGGTTCGCCGAATTTCACCCCGTGCTTGGCAAACTCCTTCGCCTCGTTGATCACTTCCGCCGTGTGCAACAAGGCTTTGGAGGGGATGCAACCGACGTTGAGGCATACGCCCCCGATATTGGGGTAACGTTCGATCAGCACTACTTTTTTGCCAAGATCAGCCGCACGGAATGCAGCAGTGTAACCGCCGGGTCCAGAGCCGAGGACAACGACTTCGGTTTCAAGGTCAGCGGTGGTGGAAGAGGAAGAAGGCTGCTCAGTCTTCATCTCCTCTGCTTCCGCCGCCCCCACTTCCAACAGCAGCAACACCGACCCTTCCGACACCCGATCCCCCACCTTCACCAACATCTGTTTGATCTTACCCGCAACCGGGCTAGGGATTTCCATCGACGATTTATCCGACTCGATGGTAATCAGCGAGTCTTCCACTTCAATCTGGAAACCCGCATCCACCAACACTTCAATGATTTCAACGTCTTTGAAGCTGCCAATGTCAGGGACTTTGACTTCGATGAATTGGCTCATACCAGCAATCTCCGAATATCACCCAGCATTTTCGCAAGGTAAGTGGTGAAACGTGCGCCATCCGCGCCATCAATCACGCGATGGTCATACGACAACGACAACGGTAACATTAAGCGCGGCGCAAATTCCTTGCCATTCCAGATGGGTTGCATATCGGACTTGGAAACCCCCAAAATCGCCACTTCCGGCGCATTCACAATCGGGGTGAATTTCGTGCCGCCAATCCCGCCAAGGCTGGAAATGGTGAAGCAACCGCCCTGCATATCCGCTGGCTTGAGTTTCTTATCACGCGCCTTCGCCGACATTTCTTTCAACTCTTCGGACAATTGCATGATCGACTTTTTGTCCACGTCACGAATTACCGGAACAACCAAACCATCCGGCGTATCCACCGCCACGCCGATGTGGTAATAGCTTTTGCGGATGAGGTTTTCGCTCTTTGCATCCAGCGAGGCATTGAAACGTGGGTAAGCCTTCAAGCCTGCCACCACCGCTTTCATAATGAATACCAGCGGAGTGATTTTCAGCCCCGATTTGGCATTTTCCTCATTCAACTGCTTGCGGAAGGCTTCCAGATCGGTGATGTCCGCTTGATCAAACTGCGTCACATGCGGAATGTGTACCCAGTTGCGGTGCAAAAATTCGCCCGTCAGCTTATTGATGCGCGACAACGGCACGGTTTCGATTGCACCCCATTGGCTGAAGTCGATGTCCGGCATGGGTGCAACACCCAAGGTATTGCCGGAAGCCGCCGCCGATGGCATCCCGCCAAAGCTCATCACATCCTTGATGTACGCTTTCACGTCCTCTTGGGTAATACGTCCTTTGCGACCTGAACCTTTGACCTTGTTTAAATCTGCACCGAGTTCACGAGCAAATTTGCGTACCGATGGAGTAGCGTAGGCTTTGCTGAAGTCAGGAGAAGAAGCCCCCCCCTTCCCTAACCCTTCCCCCGCAAGGGGTGAAGGGGACAAGATAGGTGCAACAACTGGCTTAGGTTCGGAGGCTATCTGCGCTCCTTCACCCCTTGCGGGGGAAGGCTGGGATGGGGGAGCTTGCGAAGCAACAGCCACACCAGCGGCTGTCTCTTCCACCTCCATCAACACCAGCAAACTCCCTTCCGAAATCCGCTCCCCTACCTTCACCTTCAGCTCTTTAATCACCCCCGCTACCGGCGATGGAATTTCCATCGACGATTTATCGGATTCAATCGTGATCAGTGAGTCTTCAACCGCGATGGTGTCGCCAACGCTCACCAATACTTCAATGATTTCAACATCTTTAAAGCTGCCAATGTCTGGCACTAAAACTTCTTGGATTGCCATAATCGCGCTCCTTATGCCAGACGTGGGTTAGGTTTTTCAGGGTTAATGCCGTATTTTTCCATCGCTTTTACCAACTCAGCGGCTGGCAGGGATTTTTCATCCACCAACGCTTTCAACGCAGCAATCACGATGTAATGACGGTTTATCTCGAAATGTTTGCGCAATTGCGCACGGGTATCGCTACGCCCAAAACCGTCTGTTCCCAGCACCGTGTATGGCATTGGCAGCCAAGCACGAATCTGGTCAGGGTATTGACGGATGTAATCAGTTGCCGCAATCGCAGGACCTCGCTGCCCTTTCAGCAACTGGGTGACGTAAGGCACTTTTGCATCGTCGAGCGGATGCAACATATTCCAGCGGTCAATGTCACGGGCTTCGCGAGCGATTTCATTGAAACTGGTCACGCTCCACACATTGGCATCCACGCCCCATTCCTTATCGAGCATTTCTGCGGCAGCGATCACTTCGCGCAAAATCGTACCTGACCCCATCAGTTGCACTTTTTTGCGCTTTTTGCCACCGCCGCTGAACAAGTACATGCCTTTGACAATGCCGTCTTCGCATCCGGCGGGCATCGCTGGATGCGTGTAATTTTCGTTCATTGCAGTGATGTAGTAATACACATCTTCCTGATCCTGATACATGCGTTTCAGACCATTCTGCACGATCACCGCGAGTTCATAAGAGAACGTCGGGTCGTAAGACAGGCAGTTGGGAATCAAACCCGCTTGAATCAAACCATGCCCATCCTGATGTTGTAAGCCTTCGCCCGCCAGCGTGGTGCGCCCAGCCGTGCCACCAATCAGGAAGCCACGCGCCCGCGAATCACCCGCCGCCCACGCCAAATCCCCAATGCGTTGGAAACCGAACATCGAGTAGTAAATGTAGAACGGCACCATGTTCACACCGTGCGTACTGTACGCCGTTGCTGCCGCAATCCATGACGAGAATGCACCCGCTTCGTTGATACCTTCCTCCAAAATCTGCCCTGACTTGTCCTCTTTGTAGAACATGACCTGATCTTTATCTTGCGGCTCGTACAACTGCCCGACCGAGGAGTAAATCCCCATCTGGCGGAACAGACCTTCCATGCCGAAAGTACGTGCTTCGTCCGGCACAATCGGTACGACATTTTTACCCATGTTTTTGTCACGCACTAACAACGTCAGCAAGCGCACAAACACCATTGTGGTAGACATTTCGCGGTCGCCCGTGCTTTCCAGCAGTGGTTGGAAGATCGACAAATCCGGCACTTTCAGCGGAGTAGCGTGCGTTTGACGTTGTGGCAGGAAACCACCCAAGGCTTTACGGCGTTCCAACAAATACTGTATTTCTTCGCCGTTCGGGTCAGGGCGGTAATATTTCGCCGCCGCCGCATCTTCATCACTTAATGGAATGTTGAAGCGGTTTTTGTAGGCAATCATTTCTTCGCCACTCAGCTTTTTCTGCGAGTGGGTACGATTTTGCCCTTCACCCGCCGAACCCATGCCGTAGCCCTTCACCGTATGCGCTAGGATGACGGTCGGTTGTCCGGTATGGTTCACGGCAGCGTGATAAGCGGCGTAGACCTTGTGCGGGTCGTGACCACCACGGTTCAAGCGCCAAATATCCGCGTCGCTCATTTTCGCAACCATTTCTTTCAGTTCGGGGTATTTGCCAAAGAAGTGTTCACGAATGTACGCCCCGTCTTTGGATTTGTAGTTTTGGTATTCACCATCGACGGCTTCCATCATGCGCTGTTTCAGCAGTCCGTCTTTGTCTTTGGCAAGCAGCGGATCCCAATAGGAACCCCACAGCACTTTGATGACGTTCCAACCCGCGCCACGGAACACCGCTTCGAGTTCCTGCACGATTTTGCCATTGCCGCGAACCGGGCCATCAAGGCGTTGCAGGTTACAGTTGACTACCCACACCAGATTGTCGAGTTTTTCGCGTCCACCCAAAGAGATTGCGCCAAGGGTTTCGGGTTCGTCGGTTTCGCCATCGCCGACGAATGCCCAGACTTTACGGTTGGCGGTTTCTGCCAGCTTGCGGTCTTGCAGGTATTTCATGAAACGCGCTTGGTAGATTGACTTGATCGGCCCCAACCCCATTGAAACGGTGGGAAACTGCCAATAATCCGGCATTAACCAAGGGTGCGGATAAGACGATAGACCACCGCCATCGACTTCTTGGCGAAAGCTGTCCAAATCAGTTTCAGTAAAACGCCCTTCAAGGAACGAACGCGCATACATTCCTGGCGACGCATGACCCTGAAAGTACAGCAAGTCACCGCCGTGTTGCGGAGAAGGCGCGTGCCAGAAATGATTCATGCCCACGTCATACAGCGTAGCAGCAGAGGCGAAAGTGGCAATGTGTCCGCCCAATTCGGGGGCTTCGCGGTTGGCTCGCACCACCATTGCCGCCGCATTCCAGCGGATGTAAGAACGCAACCGGGCTTCAATCGCGGATTTGCCGGGAGTGTGGGCTTCTTTGTGCGGGGGGATGGTATTGATGTAAGCTGTGTTGGCTGAATACGGTAAATTCGCCCCATTTTGACGAGCGATGGCGATCAGTTCTTCCAAGAGGAAATGAGCGCGTTCCACACCTTCGGCTTCAATAACCGCTTCAAGTGATTCAATCCATTCTTGAGTTTCTTGATAATCAATATCTTGCAATGATTTATTCATTTTTGATCCTCTTTCTTCCAGCAGTAAATCAGACAAGCTACAGGGCTGGAACATTCCAGATAGAGACGCAAGATAACACAGACCTATGAACTTTTGAATAAAAAGTAATTATTAAAATAAATATTTATTTTTCAAATAATTATAAATAGAAGATAATTTTTAAAATCTTTTGTAGGCATTTTCTATCACTTCCGTTAAGCTCTCGTTATGACAGATGATATTGATATAATCCCCATTGCCGGACGTTTTCGTGGCTTCCTCCCCGTAGTGGTAGACGTAGAAACGGGTGGCTTTGATTGCCGCAAGGATGCGTTGCTAGAATTGGCAGCCGTGGTGTTGCGCATCGACGAAAAAGGTGAGCTATCCCGCCACCGTACCTTTAATTGGCACATCGAACCCTTCCCCAATGCCAACATGGATCCCAAATCACTGGAAGTGAATGGTATCAAGCCGTTTAGCCCGCTGCGCATGGCAACACCAGAGCCAAGGGCAATGGAAGAGTTTTTCAAGGTGATCCGCAAAGAGGTGAAGCTCAACCGTTGTAACCGTGCCATTTTGGTTGGGCACAATGCGCCATTTGACTTGAACTTTGTCCATGCCGCGTCTGACCGGATTAAAGCCACCCGCAATCCGTTCCACCCATTTAGCACGTTGGACACGGTTTCATTGGGAGCGGTGATGTATGGGCAGACGGTGTTAGCACGTTTGGCGCAAGCTGCTGGCATGGGTTGGGATGCGGATTCTGCCCATTCAGCCGTGTATGATGCTGAAAAGACAGCGGATTTATTTTGCCATTTCGTGAATACTTGGCAGACGCTGGATGCGGCGTTTAAAGCTGTCGAGAATTAGTAGAGGCGGTTCATGAACCGCTCCTACTCCTTCATCACTTACCGGTCTTCAATTTTTCCCAGTACCCGTCATACAGCTTCATTGCGTCACCGATGTCGTTTTGGAATTCGCCTTTGGCAACGTCTGCTGCTGAGGGAAAAATGACTGGATTGTTACGGGTGTCTTCATCCAGCAATTCTTTTACAGCCATATTCGGGGTGCTATAACCCAACTCTTCGACCACTTGTTGCCCAACTTCCGGGCGTAACATGTAGTCGATAAATTTGTGGGCATTATCGACATTGCCTGCGCCTGCCGGAATCACAAAGCTATCTACCCAAAAACCCGCGCCTTCCTTGGGAAAAATATATTCAATGTCAGGGTTTTCCTGCTGCGCCATTTTGACCTCACCGCTCCAGATCATGCCGAGATTCACATCACCAGCCAGAAACGGTTCGCGGGGTGCATCCGCGTTGAAGACCAACACATTCGGCATGAGCTTTTGCAGATCTTCGTAAGCGATTTTGATTTCATCGGGGTTAGTGGAATTGGTAGAAAAACCATTCTTTTTCAAGGCCATATGAAAAACTTCGCGTACATCATCGGTCAGCAATAACTTGCCTTTCCACTTTTCATCCCACAAATCTGCCCAAGAAGTGATGGTTGTGGAGTCGATTTCCTTTCCATTCACGCCAATGCCGGTGCTGCCCCACAGGTAAGGAATGCTGTATAAATTGCCGGGATCATAGGGCTTATCCAGCAAATCCGCTGACAAATTTTTCAGGTTAGTCAGCTTGGTTTTATCAAGTTGTTGTAACAAACCTTCGCGACTCATCTTCGCCACCAAATAACTGGACGGCACCACGATGTCGTAACCCACGCCTTTTTGCAGCTTGAGTTTGGAATACATCACCTCGCTATTTTCATAGGTGGAATACTCGACCTTAATGCCGGTTTCTTTCTCAAATTCCTCCAGTGCCGCCTCGGGGATGTACTCTGCCCAATTATAAACCACGAGTTTTTCTTCAGCGTGCAGTGTGCTCACCGCCAACAGCAACAAGGTTACGAACAGGGAGGTTGATTTCATGTCAGTGCTTTCTCCTAAGCAATAAGGCCGATAAGGTGACTAAGACCAGCGAAATGGCCAGTAATAAAGTCGCTAATACGTTCACTTCGGGCGACACGCCAACTTTTACCATTGAAAATACCCGAATCGGTAAAATTTCAAAGCTAGGTCCCGTCACGAATGAGCTGATGATTACATCATCAAGCGACAGGGTAAAGCTTAATAACCACCCAGCCACAATCGCAGGAAATACCAAGGGCAAAATGATCAGCCGAAAAATACGTCCCTCGCTTGCGCCCAAGTCTTGCGCGGCTTCCAACAAATATTTGTCAAAGCCTTTGAGCTGCGCATACACCGTAATCACCACAAACGGCAAGCAAAACGTAATGTGCGCAATCAGCAACGACCAGAACCCCAGTTGAATCCCCAATGCAATAAAGATCACCAAAAAAGTAATCGCCAACACAATATCCGGTGACATCATCACAATAAATAATAAGCTGCTGGCACTTGCTTTCAAAGGAAAACAGTAGCGGTATAAAGCCAATGCCATTAACGTGCCGATAAGCGTGGCAGCAGTGGCTGCCAAACTTGCTACTAACAAAGAATTTAGAAAAGCTTGGATAAGCGCATCATTACTAAACAGTTTTTCATACCACTTCCAAGTAAAGCCTTGCCACTCGTAACCGTATTTGGAAGCGTTAAAGGAGTTGGTGACCAAAATCGCAATTGGTAGATAGAGATAGATGAAAATCGCCGCAATAAAACCCCACTTAAAGACCTTCATCATCCAAGCCCCCTTGCCGATTAATGCGCCGATTTGCCAACACATACAACCACAGCAACCCCGCCATCATCACAATCAACGCCACACTAAACGCCGCACCAAACGGCCAGTCACGCACCACCAAAAACTGGTTTTTAATGATATTGCCCAGCAATAAATTTTTCGCGCCCCCCAACAAATCTGCCACGTAGAACATGCCCATCGCCGGTAAAAACACCATCAGACTGCCTGCAATAATCCCCGGCATGGTTAGCGGTACAATAATCAACCGAAACCGCGCCCAAAAACTCGCCCCCAAATCTTGCGCCGCCTCCAACAAGGTTCCATCCAACTTGCTGAAACTCGACACCAACGGCAATACCATAAACGGCAGCAA
This sequence comes from uncultured Thiothrix sp., assembly GCA_964420315.1. Taxonomy (GTDB): domain Bacteria; phylum Pseudomonadota; class Gammaproteobacteria; order Thiotrichales; family Thiotrichaceae; genus Thiothrix. Next base: position 48,523 of record CAYQTB010000005.1, read on the forward strand.
CACGTACACCAAGCCGAAGACCACCGCGAACGGCGTGTATAATAATTGCAACGGCTCATCAATCAGCCCTACGCTCATCAAGGCGTTGTTCACAATGCCTTTATTGCCTAAATTGACATCCTCCCCTCCCTAAAGGAAGGGGATTCCTACGGGAGCTAAGCGGC
>CAYQTB010000006.1:0-45442 GCA_964420315.1 uncultured Thiothrix sp.
GGGTGCGTGAAGATTCCCCCTTGGTATACCACAAGTCCGTGGTGGCTTTAGCCTCGCGTTTCCCGATTGTGGCAGTTCATCCGGTCGACATTGATCCAGCAGTACGTGATGAATTACCCCTTTCTGACCATTTCAAGTTTAGTCGCACCCCTATCTGCGCGGATGTGCAAATACCTGACTTTGGAATTCTGACCGTTTACGTGCTGCACCTTAAGTCCAAACGCCCTGCCACGCTGGATATGAAGTATGCCGATAAGGTGGAATGGCAACACCGCATCGCAGACACGTTGCAACGCTTATCACGCGGTACGGTCGCCTCTTTGCTGCAACGTAGCTTGGAAGCAACCCTGCTCTACCACCATATTGTGCGCTGGCTAGAACAGGATGCCACCCACCCGATTGTCGTGTTGGGTGATATGAATGACAGTGAAAATTCCATTCCACTCGCCACACTGACTATGCAGGATCGGATTTATACGATTGGCGGGATAGAAGCGGAGCAATGGCCGGAAGGCATTACCCCGTGGTTATACACTTACCGCCTAGCTGACACGTTCCGGCTTGCACCAAATATGCGCCAGCGGGTACGCCCTTTCACCAAGATTCATCGGGGTACGGGTGGGGTACTCGATTATATCCTCGTTTCTAATGCGCTTAACCCCAAAAATACCGATGCCAAAGCCGAAGTTGCCCACTTCGAGGTTTGGAATCAGCATTTGGAATCCGATGGGATTGCCGAACGTTTGCAGTCAGATCACGGGCAAGTCTGCGTGGAACTACTCCCCTGTGACGCCCCGCCTGACTACGTGAATAGCATTCACCAACGCCCAGCACACAGCATTAAACACGTTGCCGACATTCTGACACGCCAAGATTTTGTGGCATACGCCGGTGGTATCTTCCAATCACGCGAACATTTCAAACAATGGGACGGCACTGATAAGTGGAAAAACTTCTGGTCATTTTTCTTCGACAACGAATACGGTTGGGTCACGTCAATTTACGGCACTCTTCCCATCAATGAACTGTATCAGAAACAACATCACAGCATAGAACACATTATCCCGCGTGATTTCTTAGACCGTTACCTTGCACACAAAGGTGTACCGCGTAATGTACGCAACGGTGCAAGCGTTAATCCCTTCAATTTCGCCCCGTCAGAACGTGGCTTAAATGCCAAACGCTCCAACTTCAATTTCGATATGGATGGCGATACGATTGTGCGCCCCTACAATCTGACCTTGCACCCGGATAGTTTCAGCGCAAGCACCGGTTTCGATGCGGATCACGAATGGGTAATCCCCTCACATAACCGGGGTGACATTGCCCGTGCGCTGTTGTATATGTTGCTGGTATACGAAATCGACGAACTTTATAATCGCCACATTGCGACTCTGGTACACTGGGCAAAGCTGGATAGCCCCAGTGCGTGGGAGCTGGCTTACAATAATTGGGTACATTCCCGTTTGGGAATCCGAAATCCGTTTATTGATACGCCTGAAAATGCATTACAATTGCTGGATAATCGCGGCTTGCTGGCATCCATTGAATACCGGCAATGACACGATACCATGCTAACATGCCATAATTTGTTGAACTGCCCGCTTTGAGGATCAAGAATCACATGACTATACGCAAAAAAGCGTCGGTATTGTTAATCGCTGGTTTGCTTGCCAGCACATTTGCCGTACAAGCCGCTGAAATCATCCAAGTCGAAACCGCTGGCGCTCGCTCGCAATCGGTCTTGGGTAGCACCGTTATTCCGTACAAAGAAGTGACGTTAAGCGCCCAAATTCCCGGTGTGGTGAAATACGTGGCGGGCGCAGTGGGTACTAATCTGACTGAAGGCGCGGTTGTCTTCAAAATTGATGAATCCCAACTCATGGCAAAGCGTAACGCCGTAGTGGCGCAAATTTCCATTGCACAAACTGGCTTACAAAATGCACAAGTCCAGTACTACCGTGAACTAACTTCTCCACGTAGCAAAGATGTCAGCGCCATGCCCGGTTTTGGAATGCCCTCCATGTTTGACCGTATGGCAGTCCGACCGTTTGCGGAATCCTTCATGGGCGGTTATGACTCTGACACCATCCGTCAAGGCGATTTAACCAACGCCATGTCCGCCGTTTCGCAAGCACAAGGTCAACTCCAGCAAGCCATGTCGCAGTTGCAGGAAATTGACTCAGCCTTACGTGATGCCAGCGCTATTGCCCCGTTTGAAGGCATTATTCTCCAAAAAATGGTGGAAGTCGGTGATACCGTGCAACCCGGTCAACCACTGGTCAAGTTCGGTTACGTCAAATACAAACGTTTACAAGCTGACGTACCTTCCGGTCTGGTCGGCAACCTAAGTAAAGATATGCTGTTACCGGCACGGATTGACGGCAGTACCGACACTTCCGTGCGGGTTTCTGAAATTTATCCGATCGCTGACCCCAGCCGCCACACGGTTACGGTGAAGTTTGATATTCCGATGGAAATCACCACTGCACCGGGTATGTATGCGGAAATTTATGTGCCTGAAAACAAAAAAGGCGCAAACCAAACGATCGTCATTCCACGCACTGCCCTGATGAAAGGCAGTAGCTTACCGGGTGTTTTAGTGGTGAAAGACAATAACACCTCGGAACTGCGCATGGTACGCTTGGGCGCTGAACAAAATGGCGGCGGCAAAGTGGCGGTTATTTCGGGCTTGAATCCGGGTGAAAAGATTATTGACAACCCACCAGTAGGTGTCACATCGGGATGGATGCCGACGACTGTTAATCCGGCTCCGGCTCCGGCTCCGGCTCCGGCTGCACAATAATTAAACTATAAGAAGAAACCTTTCCCACCCTCCCCAGATAAGGGGGAGGTATTGGGATAAACCGTGGCTTACATGAGATTAGACACCACCTATACGGTCAACACGCCTGAAGGCATTGCCTTACAACTATCACCCGCTGGACCTGCCCCACGTTTGCTGGCATGGTTACTGGATCTATTGATACGTGGCTTCATCAGCGTCCTATTATTTGCCGCGCTTGCCGTTTTGGGCAAAATGGGGATCGGCATTGCGCTCATCCTCGCGTTTTTACTGGAATGGTTTTACCCCGTCTATTTTGAATTGCGCCATCAGGGACAAACACCCGGCAAAAAAATGCTCGATATTTACGTCGCCCAAGCCGATGCCAGCCCGATTACGGTTTCTGCCTCCTTGGTGCGCAACTTATTGCGGGTCGTAGATTTTCTGCCGTTCCTTTACGGGTTTGGGTTTGCCAGTATGTTGCTGAACCAACGCTTTCAACGCCTTGGGGATTTAGCCGCCAATACGGTAGTGCTGCACAAAACCTATCAGAACGGACACAGCACAACAGTGGATGTGGAAGCAATACGCCCCGAAGTCACGCTAACCTTACCCGAACAACAAGCCATTATGCTGTTTGCCCAACGTAGTCATACCCTCACCCCAGCACGTTTGGATGAACTCGCGCGAATGACGGGTACACTGGTCGCCCAACAACCCAAACCAGCCCACTATTTGCAAGGCATTGCTTGCTGGCTAACCGGTGGAGGCAGAACATGAAGCAAGAACAATTCATCAGCCAACACCAAGCGCAGTGGGAACAAATGCGTGCATGGCTGGATTACCAGCAAACTCCCAAGCGGCAGCGTAAACGTGATGCGCTCGCAGAACCCACACTGGATTTCCCCGCTGCCTACCGCCAACTGTGCCACCATTTAGCGCTGGCACAATCACGACTGTATAGCCCCTTATTGATTGCACAACTCAACGACTTAGTAACACGCGGGCATCACCGTTTGTATACCTCACGGCTGCATTTCGCCCATCGTTTCATCCAATTCTACTTGCAGGATTTACCGCAATTGGTGCGGCGCGAATGGCAAGCCCTATTACTGGCAGGTATGCTGTTTTTCGGTAGTTTTTTTGCCATGTTGGTTGCAATTCAGGTTAAACCCGAACTGGTGTATGCGGTGATGGATGGTGCAACCGTCGCCAATATGGAAGACATGTATGACCCGCAACGGGATTCACGCTTTGGGCGCGAACGGGAAGCCGATAGCGATGTGTACATGTTCGGGTTTTACATTAAAAACAATACCGGCATTGGCTTTCAGGTGTTTGCGGGCGGCTTGCTCTACGGTTTAGGCAGTATATTCTTTTTGCTGTTCAATGGCTTATACATTGGCGCAGCAGCGGGACATTTGACGCAAATTGGTTATATCGAAACCTTCTGGGGGTTTGTCGCGGGACACAGCGCCTTTGAGCTAACCGCGATTGTGTTATCCGGGGCGGCAGGGTTTAAGTTAGCAGCCGCTTTAATTATGCCGGGGCGCAAATCACGGGCATTGGCATTACGCGACAATGCGCAAGAAGCGATTTTGATCGTGTACGGCGCGGCAACGCTATTCATTATGGCAGCATTTGTGGAAGCCTTTTGGTCGTCGCAAACGTGGATTCCGGTGTTGGTCAAATACGCGGTGGGCATTGCCTTGTGGTTGCTGGTCATCGCTTATTTTGTATTATTGGGACGTGAGGCAGTAGCCGATGAAACTTGACGAGCTGACCGCCAACATCCGCCTGCGTTCCCCCTGGGAAGCGGTTGATCTGGGCTTTGCGCTGGTGCAGCACCATGCGCGTTGGATTTTTCCGGCATGGGCAGTGTTGCTGGGCAGTTTCGCCCTGATTTTATGGGTGTTAACACCGGATGCTTACAAGACTTATATCCCCATCGTCTTGTGGTGGTTCAAACCCTTGTATGACCGGGTGTTGCTGCACATCCTCAGTCACCAGATGTTTAACCAGCGCCTATCTACCGCAACCGTATTCAGTGCATTGCCCACGCTCATCCGGCAGACGGGATTATTGGGCGCCTTAACTTGGCGGCGCTTGTCCTTGTCGCGTGGTTTTAACTTACCCATCTGGCAACTGGAACAATTACGTGGCAAACCCCGTGCCGAGCGGCAAGCGCTGCTGCACTGGCAGGCACATTCGCACGCTGTTGGGGTAACGATTGCCTGTGTACACCTCGAATATGTGGTACTTGCCAGTTTGTATGTGCTGATTTTGTTGCTCGACCCAACGGATGGTTCGTGGGACTACATCATGGGTGCATTCACCGAAACTTTCGACAGTGATGCACAATATTTTGGCAGCTTATTGTATTTGCTGTTGTATAGCCTGACCCTGTTACTGATTGAGCCGTTTTACGTCGCTGCCAGTTTCAGCTTGTACCTCAATCGACGCACGCAATTAGAGGCGTGGGATATTGAACTCGCTTTCCGCCATCTGGGAACGCGCCTGAACCAATTGGCACGTGCTCCCCTAAGCCTGTTGCTGGCGAGTTTATTGCTCATCAGTTTGCCGCTCATGACCCCACAGACGGCTTGGGCAAACGCCAACACAAACGGTGAATACCTCGCTCCAGAACGCTTGCTCCCGCAAGAATCCGCTGCGCAAATCCACGAGGTGATGCAACACGAAGAACTGGCGGGAATACGTACCCAAAAGCAATGGGTATTGCGCAACCCTGAGGAGGAAACGGCAGAAGACCCGACCGAAATCGCCAAATCTCTGCAAATACTGTTTGCCACCATCACCAAAATGGCACTATGGATCGCGGTTATCGTCCTGCTGGTCATGGCATTGGTGTACCGCAAACGCATTCTGGCTTTGCTGAAACCCCCGAAACGCAAAGTGCCAGCAGCACCGCCCCCGAATGTGCTATTTGGCATGGATATTCGCCCGGAATCCTTACCCGATGATATTGCGGCTGCCAGCCAGCGTTTGTGGGAATCTGGGCAGCACCGTGAAGCACTTAGTCTGTTGTATCGCGGTGCGTTAATGCGCCTCACCCGCCATGATCACCTCAATGTGCAAGCCAGCCATACCGAAGGCGACATTTTGCGCTTGGCACAACCGCACCTGAATACCGAACGGCTGGCATGGTTACAAGCGACCACTCAAGCCTGGCAAGCCATTGCTTACGCACACCGCCCACCCGACACGCATACCCTCATCCCTCTTTGGTCAGGCTGGCGCACGTTTAACGCCACACAGGAGCGCACATGAGGCTCCAATCCATCCTGATCGGTTTGTTTGTCGCCTTAGTCACCGCGACTGGCGTGCTGTGGTTTCTAAACACTTACGAATACAGAGTAGTGGACGAATACAGCGGCTTTCGGGGTGAAGCCCGTGAGAACCCACTGTTTGCTGCCCGCTTATTCCTCAAGCGCATGGGCATTCCCAGTGAACGACAAACCAGCCTGTCAACACTGCCAGCTACCAACACCGTGCTCGTAATTGATACCGACCGTTACACACTGTCACGCCAAAAAAGTGAGGCACTGCTGGCATGGGTAGCCAAGGGTGGACACTTAATTACCCGCACCCGCTATGTCAACACTGACCCAAACACTGAAGATACCGAGCAAACCAACGACCGTGACCCGCTGCAACTCGCGTTAGGCATCACCACGGGGAAACACATCATCCCCGAAGACGATGACTTACCGCTGGAAGCCGAACTCTCCAACATGAGTCACCCGTTGCAAGTTGACCCCGAATTTTTCTACGCGCTGCAAACCACCGCCACGCAAGCCTACCCGCAGACCTATAACGATGCGGCTTGGTTGCTGGAAATGGAGCATGGCAATGGCTTAATCACTTGGGCTGCCAACCTCGACTTTATCCAAAACCCGGCAATTGATGATTATGACCATGCCGAGTTTTTCTGGCACATGCTGCACAGTTTGCACGATGAACCACAAGCAGTCTGGTTGGTACATAACGATGAGATGCCAAGATTAACCAGCTTATTGTGGGAACATGCTTGGGCATTGGTGCTGAGTTTGGCGGTATTTATTCCACTGACCATTCTTGCACTCAGCCCCCGTTTTGGACCAATGATTCCCAAACCTGCCCCCGAACGCCGCCGCATTCTAGAACACATTCACGCCAGCGGTTTGTTTATGTGGCAACGTCACCGCAAACACGCTGACAGCCAATACGACGGGTTCGCCGCCCGTGTTACTCAACTTTTGCCGAGCACAAGGAAACCACATGACAACAGCAACCCTGACGCTTGAACAAGCCAGCCATTTAGCCGAAGCCATCCGCCGTGAAATCAGCAAAGCCGTGATCGGGCAAAAGTCAGTCGTGCGTGAAACCCTCATCGCCTTGCTGGCAGGCGGGCACGTCTTGATTGAAGGTGTCCCCGGTCTTGGTAAAACCTTGCTGGTACGCGCCCTTGCTCGCACCATTTCCGGTGAATTTGCCCGCATCCAATTCACCCCCGACCTGATGCCCGCCGACATCAGCGGGCATGTGCTGTTTGATATGCAAAATCAAAGCTTCAATGTGCGCAAAGGCCCGGTATTCACCAACTTGCTGTTGGCAGACGAAATCAACCGCGCCCCCGCCAAAACCCAATCGGCATTGCTGGAAGTGATGCAAGAACAGCAAGTGACCATCGAGGGCAAGGCGCTACCCGTCCCCCTACCGTTCATGACACTTGCCACCCAAAACCCGCTGGAACAGGAAGGCACCTATCCCCTGCCCGAAGCGCAACTCGACCGTTTCCTGCTGAAAGTTTTCATCGACTACCCGGAATTAGCCGAAGAAGCCGAAATGGTCATGGTGGTGACTGACAAACAAATCGGCGACCGCTTCAACCTCAATAATTTGCAGGCGATTGCCACCCCCGCACAGGTCATGGCGATGCAAACCGTCACCGCTGAGATTGCGGTGGATGTGACAGTATTGGATTACGCCGTGCGTATTACCCGTGCAACCCGTCATTGGCAAGGCTTGCGCTTTGGGGCAGGACCACGCGGGAGCATCGCGCTCATTCGGGCGGCACGGGCGAACGCGTTGCTGGCGGGACGCGACTTTGTACACCCGGATGACATTAAGCAGGTTTGCTTGCCGGTGTTACGCCACCGGGTTTCGCTGTCGCCGGAAATGGAGCTGGAAGGCTATCATGCCGACCATTTGTTACGCGCCATTCTCGACAAAACCGAAGCCCCGCGCTCATGATTTTACCCGCCCGCCGCAGCTTTTATTTGGCTGGCGTGAATGCCGCCGTCGCTTTACTAGCCAGCCTGTTCCCGGATCTCATTGGCATGTGGTATGTCACGGTTGGTGTCAGCCTGTTGCTGGCGTTTGCCGATTTATTGCTGGTGGTGACAGAACCTGCGCCCCGTGGTGAACGTTTCGTGCCACATTCGTTACCATTAGGGGTGAAACGCACGGTGCGGCTGCGCTTGCATAACACCGGCAAACGTCCACTTACGGTGGAGATTTTCGATCATTTTCCCTTGCAAGTGCAAACCACTGGCTTTCCGCTGCGTTTGAGGCTGGATGTTGGCAAATTTGCCGAACCGCTGTATGAAGTGACCGCGATTGAACGCGGCAAACTGCATTTTCCCTGTTTGCAGGTACGCATCCTTTCACCGTTACAACTGTGGTGGCATGACCTGAAACTGCCAGTCGTATCCGAAACCAAGGTCTACCCCAATTTTGCGGCGGTAGCGCAATACGTGCTGATGGCCACCGATCACCACCTCAGTCACATGGGGATTATGAAGAAGCGCCGTCGCGGTGATGGTCAGGATTTCCACCAATTGCGCGAATACCGTGCTGGGGATAGCCTGCGTCAGATCGACTGGAAAGCCAGTTCACGGATGCGCAAACCCATTTCCCGCGAATACCAAGAGGAACGTGATCAGGAAATCATCTTCATGCTGGATTGCGGGCATCGGATGTTAGCACAAGATGACACGCTGTCACACTTTGATCACACCTTGAATGCCATTTTGCTGCTGACGTATGTAGCGCTGCGACAGGGTGATTCGGTAGGTTTGGGCAGTTTCGCGGGGCAAAATCGCTGGTTGCCCGCGCACAAGGGGCAGCATCAGGTGCAACAGATGTTGAATGCCTTGTACGATTTACAACCAACCCCCCACGCACCGGATTATGCGCAAGCCGCCACCGAATTGCTGGTACGTCAGAAAAAACGGGCGCTGATTGTCTTGCTCACCAATTTGCGCGATGAAGACTTGGATGATTTGTTGCCAGCGCTGCATATCCTGCGCAAACGCCACTTGGTATTGCTGGCGAGTATGCGGGAACAGGCCATTGATCAGGCATTAGATGCGCCGGTGGATAATCTGGAAGATGCCCTGCATACGGCTGCCGTGCAGCATTATCTGGCAACCCGCGAAGCGACGTTGGAACGGATACGGGCGGCGGGCATCCGTTGCATGGATGTGCCACCCCCGGAGTTATCCGTAAACCTGATCAATCATTACTTGGATATTAAACGCAGCGGCGTATTGTAGACTCAATGTTGATAGTCGACTTATTGATGACGAATCAACCAGCAACCGTGAATTTTCGGGTCACGTTCAAAATCCAGTGGCAGTGACTGTTTGCGGTAATCTTGTACGGCATATTGATTTTCCACCTCAGCATCCAACTTGAACTTGCGGAAATTATTGGAAAAAATCAGCGTACCATCCGGCGACAACACACGCATAGCATCGTTAATCAACGCAGTATGATCCCGTTGCACATCAAAGGTATCCTGCATCCGCTTGGAATTGCTGAAGGTAGGTGGATCAAGAAAGATCAGATCGTAATATTCATCACAGTCGTACAACCAGTCCAACGCATTAGCCTGAATAAAGCGGTAACGACGATAAGGATCGTGCTGCAAACCGTTCAATTCAAAGTTATCTTTTGCCCACTCTAAATACGTTGCCGACATATCCACACTATCAACGCGATTAGCGCCACCTAATGCCGCATGGACACTCGCCGTACCGGTATAACAAAACAAATTCAATACTTTCTTGCCCTGAGAATGTTGCTGTAACCAATAGCGCATCGGGCGATGATCAAGGAATAATCCCGTATCCAAATAATCGGTCAAATTCACTTTAAAGCGTGCGCCATGCTCAGTGACAACGAGGGATTGTTCTGCCCTGCCCTGTTTTTGATACTGACTTTTACCCTTTTGTTGCCGCCGCTGTTTCAGGACAATCTTTTTCGGGTCAACACCCAACGCCTCAGGCAAGGTTAGCAAGGCTTGTTGCAAACGTTGTTCCGCTGTTTTTTCATCAATGGTTTTCGGTGGCGCGTATTCCTGCACATGCAACCAGTCCGCGTACCGGTCGACGGCAATGGCGTATTCGGGAATATCCATATCATAGACACGGTAGGCGTCGGTATGCTCTTGTTTAATGAAATTTTTCAGTTTACGCAGATTTTTGTGCAACCGATTCGCCAAATCATCGGCAATCCAAGCCGTTGGGCGTTCTTTTTGCACCAACTTATCAAAGGTATAGAGCTTGGATTCGGTTTCACCGTTCAGAAAACGGTATTCTTTGCTATAAAACAGATTGGTTAACGCCAGCGGCGCTTCGTTTTCAACGAACAAAGCGCCTCGGTAAGTCTCCGGCAGGCTCGCCATCCACTGCCCCAAGGCATCGTAAACCGGGCGTAGCGCGACAACATTGATGTCTTCAGAAAATGGCGGACTACTGATCACCAAACCGGTCGCCGCCAATGTGGGTGCTGGCATCGCTTTCAAATCGCACTGTGTCCAACGGGCAGCGGGTAAGTCGATCGAACGCCAATCCGCGCGTGCCGCCATAACAGCAGCGGGATTACTGTCATTGCCCCAAAACTCAAAACGCTCAGCATTCGCCAGACCAGCGTTACGGCGTTGTTCTGCTTCGGCATAAAGTTCACCCCACAGGGTCGGCTCATGCCCTAACCAACGTTCCGCAACCGTGTGTTCGCGCAACAAACCGGGGGCAATATCCAACGCCATCAATGCGCCTTCAATGAGAAATGTACCCGCACCACACAAGGGATCAAGCAAGGCAACGGTCGAGGCATCGCTGGCGATCATGTCTAACCAACCTGCACGGATTAACACTGCGGCTGCCAAGTTTTCACGCAGCGGCGCATGGGTATCAATATCGCGGTAGCCACGTTGATGCAAGCTGTGCTGATTGAGTTCAATACCAATACTGGCATTGCCTTTGTGCAAATTCACCAGGACAACCAAATCGGGGGAGTTACTGACGCTAGGACGTACCCCATGCTGACTGCGGAATTGATCACCAATCTGATCCTTAACCCATTGCGCCCCAAATTGGGTATTGCGAATATCGTCATTCAGACCAAAGAAGCGTACTTTCAGCGTACCTTCCGGGCGCAAGTGTTGTTGCCAGTCAATGCTGTCAATCAGCGTTTGTAATTCGGCTTGATCCTTGCCAAAACCGTGCGCCAGTTGCAAGGTTGCCCGCGAAGCCAGACGGCTCCACAACATTGCCCGATAGCCGAACCGCAAATCCCCCCTAGCTTGCACACCTGCATGACCGATTTTGACCGATTCTGCTCCATAGCGGGTGAGTTCATCTGCCAGCAATGGTTCGATAAATTGAGGACAGGCAAAAAACCATTGCAAAGGGGCTAAAGCGTCTGCTGGCATCGTATTGACCGGGGTTAAAAGCAAAATGGAATTCTACCATCAAAATTCGTCAGGTTTTGCAGTTGTGCTAACATCTGCTGAATTTTACCCGCTGAATGAATCCTCATGACGACGCTAACGCAACCAAAAATCGGCTGGAACTGCAAATGTCGACATGGTAATTTCTATCGTGTCGGACACACCCGATGTTGAAACAGCTTCCAGTACCCTCGAACTCAACTCACTTAAACGCCTGAAGCCTCAGCAAAATAAGACGCACCGCTTCACGGCGTAACTCTTCCTTGATGACGGCTTCCTCTTCTGCTGTACCCAATACGTATTTGCCATCATACACCTGGGAACGGGTGGCATTTACCGAACGCGCCACGCTTTCCACCATCGCAGGCGTTTTGACCGTGAAATCAACCGCGACGGAATGGTTGAACTCACGCACTTGTCGCGTGGAGGAATACCCCGACACCGAACGGTTTTCCCGCACACTGCTGATAGTTAAAGTGGTAGCGGCATCTTGTGGATTTTCTCTCAGAGTCGCGCCCGCATCCTCCAAACCATCACGCAATGCCAAGGCAAAATCACTTTGCGAGTCAAGCCCTTGCAAATAAATCCCTTGAAGCATCAGTTCGGGCAACGGCTTGCTGCCCCGCAGGTGGAACGGTTCTCCACCACACGCGGGCAGCAATAACAGTAAACTCAACGCTAAAATGAACGCTTTCATCAATTCGCCACAATGTTTACCAAACGGCCTTTGACGACGATGACCTTTTGCACAGTCAAGCCGTCAAGGAATTTTTGGACGTTCTCATTGGCTAATGCCGTGGCTTTAATGGCATCTTCAGCCGTACTAGCGCCAACCTGAATCTTGCCACGCACCTTGCCGTTTACCTGCACGATCAATTCCAGCGTATTTTGCACTAAGGCACTTTCATCCACCGCAGGCCAGCGCGTATTCACCACGGCTTCGTTATGTCCCAACGCCTGCCAAAGTGCATGAGAAATATGCGGCGTAATCGGTGCAAGCATCAACACCACGGTTTCCAAGGCTTCGTGACGCACCGACCGACCAATAACGCTTTCATCGCTAAAGCGCGAAATCTCGTTCAGCAATTCCATATTCGCCGCCACAGCCGTGTTGAACGTATGGCGACGTGCCATATCATCCCCCACTTTTTGCACCGTCTGATGAACTTTACGGCGTAACGCTTGCTGCACATCATCCAACACTGTGGTATCCAGTGGCTCAACTGCGCCGCTGGCAACGTGGTCAAAGACTTGTTTCCACAAGCGTCTAAGAAAACGTTGTGCTCCTTCCACCCCGGAATCTGACCATTCCATGCTTTGATCCGGTGGCGCGGCAAACATCGAGAACAAACGCAGAGTATCCGCGCCGTATTTCTCAATCATTTCCTGCGGATCCACACCGTTGTTCTTGGATTTGGACATCTTGGTAATGCCACCGGATTGCACAGGTAAACCGTCGGCAATCAGCGTTGCGCCCACGACACGCGCTTTGTCATCACGCTCGATAGCCACCGCAGCCGGTTGAAACCAATCCTGACCGCCATTCTCTTTCTCGCGGTAGAAAGTTTCTGCCAACACCATGCCTTGCGTTAACAAGTTAGTAAAAGGTTCATCTGAGTCCAGTAACTTACTGTCACGCATCATTTTATGGAAAAAGCGTGAATACAATAAATGTAAAATCGCGTGCTCAATCCCGCCAATATACTGATCAACTGGCAACCAGTAATTGGCGCGAGAATCCAGCATTGCCTCATGATTATCGGGGCAGGTATAGCGAGCGTAATACCAAGAAGACTCAAAAAACGTGTCGAACGTATCGGTTTCGCGCGTCGCCGGTTTTCCGCAAGACGGACACGTTGTCTGGTAAAATTCCGGCATCCGCTTAATGGGTGAGCCGCCGGTTTCATCAAAGGTTACGTCTTCGGGCAAAATCACCGGCAAATCTTTTTCCGGCACTGGGACAGCCCCGCAATCATCACAATAAATGATCGGAATCGGGCAACCCCAATAACGTTGGCGTGAAACACCCCAGTCACGCAAACGGAAGTTAATTCGTCGCCGTCCTTTACCCTTTTTCACCAAATAATCAGCAATTGCCTCAAACGCAGCAGCAGAAGTCAGTCCGCTAAACTCACCCGAATCAACCAACACGCCTTTTTCGGTGAACGCGGCGGTACTCAGATCAATTTCACGCTCATCACTTGGCGCAATCACTTGTTTAATGGGCAAACCGTAAACGTTGGCAAACTCCCAATCACGCTGATCGTGTGCCGGAACCGCCATCACTGCCCCAGAACCATAAGACATCAGCACGAAATTGGCGACCATGACCGGCACGCTTGCACCAGTGACCGGATGCAGTGCCATGATTCCCGTCGCCATGCCCTTCTTTTCCATCGTTGCCATATCGGCTTCGGCAACTTTGACCAGTTTGCATTCCTCGATGAAAGCCGCTAATGCCGGGTTAGTTTGTGCCGCTCGCAACGCTAGAGGGTGTTGCGCAGCAACGGCTACATAAGTGACGCCCATCAAGGTATCAGGGCGGGTGGTAAACACGCTTAACTTGCTGTCGGAACCCGCCAAACCAAATTCGAGTTCTACCCCTTCTGAACGCCCAATCCAGTTTTCCTGCATGGTACGTACTTGGTGCGGCCAACCGGGCATCTTGCCAATTTCTTCCAACAATTCATCGGCATAGGTCGTAATCCTCAGAAACCACTGGTCGATTTCACGCTGCTCAATCAACGCCCCAGAACGCCAGCCGCGCCCGTCAATCACCTGCTCATTGGCTAATACCGTTTGGTCAACCGGATCCCAGTTCACCGTGGATTTTTTACGGTATACCAGCCCTTTTTCATACAATTGGATGAAAAACCATTGTTCCCAGCGGTAGTACTCAGGCATACAAGTGGCAATTTCTCGTGACCAATCAATACCCAAACCCATCGACTTGAGTTGGCTGCGCATGTAACCAATGTTTTGGTACGTCCAAGCAGCGGGCGCGGTATTGTTTTTAATGGCGGCATTTTCAGCAGGCAAACCAAACGCATCCCACCCCATCGGTTGCAAAACGTTTTTACCCTGCATCCGCTGGAAACGCGCAATCACATCGCCGATGGTGTAGTTGCGGACATGTCCCATGTGCAGCACGCCGCTGGGGTAAGGAAACATGGAAAGGCAGTAATATTTTTCCTTGTTGGGATCTTCGGTGACTTCAAAGGTACGGTGTTGTTCCCAGAATTGCTGAATTTCCGGTTCCAAGGATTGCGGTTGATACTGTTCCTGCATATTACTCATAGCCTAGGCTGACTTTTCACTGGTGATCAAAGGGGCGAAGCATACAAAGGCTGCTAACAATACGCCAGCAGCTTTGCGGGTAAGCAGGGAATTATAGCGAATTATTTGGGGCAATTCTCCACACAAAACTGATAAGGCTTCACAGCCCCGCCACAACTGGTATAGCACTGGCGGTATTGCGCGTCACATTGGCATTCCTTGCTACAACTTAGGTCGCGAATCCGGGCGGTTTCGCCAGTCAGCGTCGGCTTTTCAGGCATCTTATCTGGGCGACGTGGCTCACTGAGCAACGGTAGCCCATTGAGCACCGCATGGTGATGCAAGCAACTCGCCGACTCTTTACCATCTCGGTTACAGGTGAGCTGCCGCAGGTCGTGTTGCAATTCCCGCTGGCGTAATTCCATTTTGTAAAAGCGCAAATCGGTTTCATAACGCTCCATTTCGCGCTGCCAAGCCGCCAGCCGCGTATCGTATTCGCTGAGCTTGGCGGGAAGTTCAGCTTTAGCCTGTTGCTCGGCTTTGGCACTGCATTGACCGTATTGCAGATTGCATTGCAGGTTGCAGGTGCGCGATTGGGTTTCGCAGCCATTGAGACAACTCAAACCACCGGCACTCGTCGGTGGCGTAAACGCATAGCGGGTTTCGTATTGCGGCGCACAGCCGGATAACAGCCAAAAACTGATTAAGAATCCCCACCATTTGTTCATCACTCACCTCATTGTTTATTTACGCATTTTTGCCAAGGCTGCGGCTAAGGCATCACCCATTGCTGAGTTTGTGGCAAGCGCTGGCTCTTTCATAGGTTTTTTTGCGTTAGGCTGACGAGTATCCGCTTTACGGTCATTACGCTCATGATCACGCTTCGGCTGCGGATGTGCCGTCGCTGATCGACGCTCTTCACGGCTGGCTGCCGCCTTAGCAACGGGGTTTTGAACAGCTTTCGGCTGGGTAGGTTCCAAACGCATGGTTAAGCTGATCCGCTTGCGTTGCACATCGACCTCTTCGACGCGCACTTTCACCACATCACCGGTACGCACCACTTCACGCGGGTCTTTAATGAATTTGTCGGTCAGTTGGGAAATATGCACCAAACCGTCTTGATGCACACCAATATCCACAAATGCCCCGAAATTTGCCACGTTCGTGACCACCCCTTCGAGAATCATGCCCGTTTGTAAATCTTTGAGTTCATTGACGCCTTCACGGAAGGTGGCGGTCACAAACTCCGGGCGCGGGTCACGCCCCGGCTTTTCCAGTTCCGCCAAAATATCGCGGATAGTGGGTAATCCGAACTGTTCAGTCACGTAATCGGCTGGGTTAAGCGTGCTGACAAACTCGCTATTTCCCACCAATGCTTGCAAAGGCTGACGGTTCACAGCGGCAATCTGCTCGACCAGCGTGTAGGCTTCTGGGTGAACAGCAGAAGCATCCAATGGATATTCTCCATCGCGAATCCTCAAGAAACCAGCGGCTTGTTCAAACGTTTTGGCACCCAGCCGCGACACTTTTTTCAATTGGTTACGATTACGGAATGCGCCATTGTCATTGCGGAAATCCACAATATTGTCGGCAATCCCGCTATTTAAACCGGAAACCCGTGCCAGTAATGCAGCAGACGCGGTATTCACATCGACCCCAACCGCGTTTACACAGTCTTCAACCACCGCATCCAGCGAACGCGCCAATTCTGGTTGGTTCAAATCGTGTTGGTATTGACCGACACCAATGGATTTAGGATCAATTTTCACCAACTCTGCCAGCGGATCTTGCAGGCGGCGGGCAATGGATACCGCGCCACGAATGGAAACATCCAAACCGGGGAATTCGCGAGCCGCCAGTTCCGAGGCGGAATACACCGAAGCCCCCGCTTCTGACACCACAATTTTAGACAACTTGAGTTCGGGGTGACGGCTAATTAAATCACCTGCTAGCTGATCGGTTTCGCGGGATGCTGTGCCATTGCCAATGCTGATCAGTTCTACACTGTGTTTAGCACATAAATCTGCCAGTATCGCAATCGACTGATCCCATTGTTTTTTCGGCACATGCGGGTAGATCGTAGCAAAATCCAGCAGCTTACCCGTTGCGTCGACAACGGCAACTTTCACTCCCGTGCGCAAACCGGGGTCAAGTCCCAGCGTGTTACGCGCTCCAGCAGGCGCTGCCAGCAACAAATCTTTCAAATTCGCCGCAAACACACGGATGGCTTCTGCCTCCGCCTGTTCACGCAAACGCTGGGTCAAGTCGGTACTTAAACGGCTGTGCAATTTGACTTTCCAAGTCCAGCGTACCGTATCCAACAACCAACGATCCGCCGCCCTGCCCTGATCACTGATATTAAAGGCTTGGGCAATTTTATCTTCACACGGGTGGCTCATACCCTCTGCTACAGCAACATCCAGTTTCAAGTCCAGAATGCCTTCGTTGCGCCCCCGAAATAATGCCAACGCACGGTGGGAAGGAATTTTGTTCAAGGCTTCACTATACGCAAAATAATCCGCAAACTTCTGCCCCTCTTCTTCTTTGCCCGCAATCACACTGGACTCGAAACCGCCCTGCTCCCATAAATATTCACGCAAGATGCCGCTCAATTCAGGGTTTTCCGCGAAATCTTCCATCAAGATTTGCCGCGCACCATCCAGTACCGCTTTAGTGTCGGCGAATTCCAGCGCAGGGTTGAGGTATTTAGCGGCTTCGGTTTCAGGGTCAAGTTGCGGGTTGCTGAGCAAAGCTTCTGCCAGTGGTTGAATGCCAGCTTCACGGGCAATCATGGCTTTGGTACGGCGTTTGGGTTTGTAAGGCAAGTAAATATCTTCGAGTTCGGTACGAGTTTGCGCTTGCAAGACTTGCTGTTCTAACTCGGCACTCAACTTGCCCTGTTCGCGGATGGCGTTCAGTACGGTTTCACGACGCTTTTCCAGTTCACGTAAGCTGCCCAAACGGGTTTCGAGGTAACGCAGTTGGGTATCATCCAGCCCGCCGGTTTTTTCCTTACGGTAACGGGCAATGAAAGGAACGGTTGAACCTTCGTCCAATAAGGCGACAGCACTAGCCACTTGCTGTTCCTGAACCGCCAATTCGGTAGCGATACGTGAAAGAATACTTTGCATACGAAACTCGTTGTTGTGATCAATGCAACGCATCATAACAAAGTCAGGGGAAGCCGCAAAACAAAGCGAATTAAATGTGATTGGTGATGATTATCACAGCAAAAGCACTAGACCACTGCGATAATTCGCTCACTAAGTAAGCAATAGAATGCGCCTACTTCCCTTCACGTGGCTGAACTTAATAAAACAGGGAGAGGGATGCGTCTTCACAACCACACAACGTTTATACATTTTTTGGCTTTGCCAGTTCTCAAAAAGGGTCTAATTATCATGGGTGTACATTTACATCTTGCTGCAATTTCTGATTTCAATATCAGCCGTCTGATGGCAAATCCCCAGCTCATCTGGACAGTCGCGTTTGCAGAACCAGTTAACGCCATGCAAGCCGAACCAGCCTTTCCAGCATCGCGCTACGCACTGGAACCGGAAACACTCAATCTGCGCGAAACCTTGGGTGAATACTGGCATGGCATTCATTATTTGCTGTGCGGTCAAGTATGGAGCGGCGAATTTCCCGATGCATTTCTGATTGATGGTGGCAGCTACGTGGGCGATGTGGATTTGGGGTATGGTCCGGCGCGTGCGTTTGAGTCGTGTGAAGTCAAACATATTGCGCAAGCATTACTGAACAAAACGCCTGAAACCTTAGCGCAGCATTTTGATGCTAACCAAATGCTGGATGACGATATTTACCCGCAAATTTGGGACGGTAACGACCAAGCATTGGATCATTGCCTGAACCGTTTCAAAGCCTTGCAGCATTTCATGCGCCATGTGGCTGAAAACAATCTGGGTTTAACGGTTTATCTGCAAGCGACACACTGATAAAAGAACCTCATCCCAACCCCTTGTATGCTCTCCTGTCAAGGAGAGGGGGTGGGGGGTGAGGTTCTGCATCGAGATGTGAAAAATTAAGCAACCACGCCTTTAATGGTAGCGAGGCGATTGCGTGCGTACATGTAGTACATCAATGGAATCAACACCAAAGTCAACAGGGTAGAAACCAAAATCCCAAAAATCAACGATACGGCTAAACCACCAAAGATCGGGTCATCAATAATAAAGAATGCGCCGATCATTGCCGCCAACGCGGTTAAGGCAATCGGTTTCGCCCGCACCGCACTGGAATTAATCACGGCCTCTTTCAAATCCATGCCGCCCCGTACCTGCTCATTGATAAAGTCCACCAGCAAGATCGAGTTACGTACAATAATCCCCGCCAACGCAATCATGCCGATCATGGAAGTCGCGGTAAACTGCATCCCCAATAAGGCATGACCCGGCATAACCCCGATAATGGTCAGCGGAATGGGTGACATAATCACCAGCGGCACCATGTACGAGCGGAATTGCGCCACAATCAACAAGAAGATCAAAATCATCCCAACCCCGTAAGCAATCCCCATATCACGGAAGGTTTCATAAGTCACTTGCCATTCCCCATCCCATTTCATGCCGTACAAATACGGGTCATCAGGCTGAGCGATAAAGAATTGATTGACTGGGTTATCATATACCGATAACTCTTTGATGCCAGAAAAGATTTCAAACATGCCATACAATGGGCTATCGGTCGTACCAGCCATATCACCTGTCACGTAAACAACCGGCAGCAAGTCTTTATGATAAATGGAATGTTCGCGGGTAGTTTCCTGCACACTCACCAATTCAGACATCGGTACTAATTCACCCGCTTGGCTACGTACCCGTAACGCCAGCACCGAATCCATTTTGTCTTTGAGCGCTACCGGGAATTCAACGCGAATCGGTACGGCATATTTGATGCCCTTACCATGCAAAAACACTACGTCCTCACCACGCAATACGGTATCAATTGCCGAGGCAATCGCATCTTGCGATACCCCTAACAAAGCGGCTTTACTGCGATCAACTTGCACCACCAAACGTTTTTGCGGCGCTTCTACGCTGTCATCAATATCGACAATATCCGGTGTTTGCTCAAATACCTCACGAATTTGCTTAGCAACCGCAATCTGCCCCGAATAATCCAAACCGTACACTTCTGCCACAATCGGCGCCATGACAGGTGGTCCCGGTGGTACTTCCACCACTTTCACATTCGCGTTGTATTTCTTGGCAATTGCCTGCAACGGCAGACGTACCGCCAAAGCAATCTCATGACTCTGGCGTTCACGTTCATGGGAATCGGTCAGATTGACTTGAATATCGCCAACGTTAGCCCCTTCGCGCAGGTAATATTGACGCACTAAACCATTGAAGTTTATCGGTGCGGCCGTTCCCGCATAAATCTGGTAATCGGTGACTTCATCCACTTTACCCAAGTATTCGGACATTTCATTGAGTACTCGCGAAGTTTGCTCCAAGGATGTACCTTCTGGCATATCCAGAATCACCTGAAATTCAGACTTATTGTCGAAAGGCAACATTTTCAGCACGACCAACTTGAATGCCGCCAACGAAGCCGACAACACAATCAGCAACGTAATCACCGCAAACAAGGTGACACGCCGCTTGCCGCCTTTCTTGTCATCCAAAAACGGCGACATAATCCGGCTAAAAAAGCCGTGCAGCTTATTAGTATCGTGTTGGTGGTGGCTAAAATCGACATTCGCCAACATTTTGCCCGTCATCCAGGGCGTTACCACGTAAGCTACTGCCAAAGAAATCAACATCCCCATACTCGCATTGATCGGGATCGGCGACATATAAGGTCCCATTAACCCCGAAACAAACGCCATCGGCAATAACGCTGCAATCACCGTAAAGGTCGCCAAAATCGTTGGCCCCCCCACCTCATCCACCGCCAGCGGAATGACTTCCAGCAGTTTTTTACCGCCCTGCTGCATGTGCCGGTGAATATTCTCCACCACCACAATCGCGTCATCCACCAGAATCCCGATGGAAAAAATCAACGCAAACAATGACACCCGGTTCAGCGTAAACCCATACGCCCATGACGCAAACAATGTCACCGCCAAGGTAATCACCACCGCAGCACCCACGATTAAGGCTTCACGCCACCCTAAAGCAAACCAAATCAGCAAGGCGACCGCAATCGTTTCAATAATCAACTTGTGGATCAATTTTTCGGATTTAGCTTGCGCGGTTGCGCCATAGTTGCGCGTCACCGTCACATTCACACCATCTGGCACAAAAGTACCCCGCAATTTCTCGAAACGGTCAATGACATTATCGGCAATATCCACCGCATTCGTACCGGGTTGTTTAGCGACGGCAATCGTTACCGCAGGCGTGTGAATGCCAGCGGGCAAGCTTTTGTGTGCCGCTGCCGCACCCGTGCCAAAGCTCACATACGCTTCCGGCGAATCCGAAGTACGCTTCACTTCCGCCACATCGCTAAGGAATACGGGTTTGCCATCAAATACCCCAACCATCAGCTCGCCGACTTCAGACGCATCCATGAGAAAAGTCCCAGCCTGCACCTGAATTTCCTCATTATTGTTCACAAGGGAAACGGCATCGCGCGCCGAATTACTCGCCTGCAAAGCATTACGCAAATCGGCTAAGGAAATTCCATGCCCCGCCAGTTTTTCCGCATCCAATAAAACGTGCACGACTTGTTGTGGACCACCGATGGTATAAATGTCACGCGAACCGGGGACGCGCTTGAGTTCAGATTCAATCGCGTGCGCCACCTGATTTAACTCATACGCCCCGCGCTGCTCATCCTCTGTCCACAATGTCAGTGCCACAATCGGCACATCATCAATGCCTTTAGGTTTAATCAGTGGTGTACCCACCCCTAGATTGTATGGCAACCAGTCTTTATTAGACTCAATCTTATCGTATAAACGTACCAAGGCGTCAGTACGATTCTGTCCCACTTTGTATTGCACCGTCAGCACCGACATCCCCGGCATTGAGGTAGAATAGATATGCTCCAAGCCCTCAATTTCGGACAAAACCTGTTCAGCAGGCGTACTCACCAAACTTTCCACCTGTTCAGCACTTGCCCCCGGAAACGGGATAAACACATTCGCAAAAGTCACATTAATCTGTGGGTCTTCTTCACGCGGTGTCACCATCACGGCAAACAGTCCCAACAGCAAGCCCACCAACGCCAATAACGGCGTGATTTCCGTCAACAAGAATTTCTTGGCAATCCCACCGGATATGCCTAGCTTTGACTCATTCATCGTGCTTTGCCTCCGCTGTTTGTTGCTTCAGGGAAATCGCCGCGTGCACGGGGTCAAGTGCAATGGTTTCCCCCGCTGACAAACCAGCCAGCACACTGACAGTATTGTCATCCAGTTTTTTGCCTAAACGGATTTGGCGCAACGCCGGTTTGCCTTCCGCATTAAGGACATACACCCCAATCACTTCGCTACGCACCACCACAGCGCTTTCAGGAATGCTGATCACCCCCTCCTGCTGCCCCATCACAAATGCCACTTTCACGAACATGCCGGGGAATAAGTCCTGCACACCAGCCTTCAAATCAATCCTGACCTTAAAAGCGTTAGTTTTGGGGTCGGCATAGGGGAAAAATGTCAGTGAATCAACAGCCAACGACTTATTGGAATCATCCTGAAACACAAAGGCTTGCTTTTCCTGACGCACTTTAGCAATCAAACGCTGCGGCACATCGACCACCACACGCAGCTTATCCAATGAAATGCCGGTCATCACCGGTGTACCGGGGTTGACCGCCTCGCCTAATTGCACATGACGTTTGGTCACAATGCCGCCATAAGGTGCAATCAACGTGGTATAACCCAACTGCTCACCGGCTTGCGTCACTTGTGCTTTTGCTGCCGCCAAACGGGCCTCCGCTGCTTTTAAACTGGCTTGAGCCGCATCCAAATCCGCCTTGGGAACAAGACGCTTGGCGTAAACTTCACTAATGCGTTTGAAATCGGCTTGCGCTTCGGTGTAACGGGCTTGCGCCTCATCCAAGGAAGCTTGCGCTTGTTCGACACCAGCCTGTTGATTTTTGGATTTGATCCGCGCAATTACCTGACCCGGCTGGACGACATCATCCACATCGTAAAACAGTTTTTCGATAACCCCACTGGTTTGCGCAGAAATCGTACTTTCATTGACCGCCTCCACATGCCCGTCGAGATAATGTAATTCAGGTGTACCGACGGCATTCACCGTGACCGTCTGCAAAGCTGAGTGTACTGATGTTTTCACTGCATCTGAAGTCACTGCTTGTTCGGCGTTCCCGCAAGCAGACAATGCAGAAAACCCGACAATCAGTAACCACTTTGGTAACATTTTCATGGCATACTTACCTTAAATAAAATGAGAAGTTGACGCATTTTAACAGACAATATTAGAAAATACTAATATGTGGTCAAACACTAACATTACAAGGTGATCCATGAAAACAGCAATCTTTATGCCAGTCATACTCCTGACCGCTACTATGGCAGCAAGCAATGTAGCCGCTGACATGTACAAATGGACTGATAAAAACGGCGTAACCCATTACACCCAAACCCCGCCACCACCTGAACTCAAAGGTGAAAACATTGAAGATGACATCCGCCTATCCACGGGTAAATTAGGCAACACCATCCCCACCGCACCGGAGGCGGAACCCCAAGATGAGTTAGAAAAAGCCCGCAAGGAAGGTGAAAAAAGCGACCAAAAACACCGTGATTTTTGCGCCCAACAAAACGATGCGCTGCAAAAAATGACGGCGAATGCACTCATTAAGTGGAAAGATGCTCAAGGCGAACGCTTCCTGACGGCTGAAGAAAAAATCGCCAAGACCAAAGAAATTCAAGGTAATATTGACAGTTTATGCAAACCAGAAATGTTCAATAAAACCGGGAAAGCCACCAGCCAAACTGAACAAGCGGTGGATGCACGTCTAAATGCTGACAAGCAAACCACCTCAGAAATCAGTCAAAGCAGCGGCTCATCAACTGCTAATAATGAGACAACGGGTTCAGGTGCTAATACCACGAATCAAGCAGCCGCAGCCATATTACCCGCAACTGATTAACACAGAGGGAAATGTTAAGATGAATTATGAACCCACCGTATTTATTGTGGATGATGACCCAGCCGTGCGTGATTCTTTACGCTGGCTATTGGAATCCATGTGCTTAAAAGTGGCGACATTCGGTTCGGCTGAAGATTTTCTTAAGTTTTATACGATGCACATGGTGGGCTGCTTAATCTTGGATGTGCGGATGCCAGGAATGAGCGGTCTGCAATTGCAGCAATTCCTGACTAAACAAAAATACGCGCTCCCCATCCTGTTTATTACCGGACACGGTGATATTCCAATGGCAGTTCGCGCCATGCAAGCCGGAGCAATGTATTTCCTAGAAAAACCATTTAAAGACCAAGTATTACTGGATTACGTCCACGAAGCGTTAGCCTTGGATGTTGAAAACCAACAATCACGCATTCGTTTAACCATGATTCAGGCACGTATCACCAATCTGACCGAGCGTGAACGCGAAGTGATGGAATTCGTGATCGACAACCACTCCAATAAAGAAATTGCCACCAAACTGGGCGTTAGCATCAAAACAGTCGAGTTTCACCGCAGTCACATGATGGACAAAATGCACGCCACATCACTGATTGAATTAGTGAATATGGCGCGGGAAGCAAGCGACAACGAAAAGCCTTAATGGTGTTCGCCAACCAAATGAAAACTACGCACAGTACGTCCATCAGGTTCAACCGAATGCAAATTAACGTCGTAGCCCCACAACTGGTGCACATGGCGTAACATTTCATTTACATCACTATTCAAGGGGCGGCGGTTGTTCAACACATGTTGCAAGGTCAGTGAACGGTCGCCGCGCACATTGACTTTGTAAATCTGAATATCAGGCTCCTGCTGACTCAAATTATATTGCAGAGATAACATTTCCCGCACCCGGCGATACCCTTCATCATTATGAATGGCTGTGACATCAATGGTATTTTTGCGGTCATCATCTTCCAATGCAAAAAAATGAAAATCACGAATCACTTTGGGCGATAAAAATTGCAAGATAAAACTTTCGTCGCGGTAATTACGCATCACGTGATCTAAGGTGCTTAACCAATCACTGCCCGCAATATCGGAAAACCAGTGCTTATCTTCATCCGTTGGGTGTTCACAAATACGCCGAATATCCATCATCATCGCAAAACCCAGTGCATAAGGATTAATCCCATTGTAATACGGGCTATCAAAACCGGGTTGCATCACCACATTGGTGTGTGAAGTCAGAAACTCCATCATAAAACCTTCATTCACCAACCCTTCGTCATACATTTCATTCAGGATGGTGTAATGCCAAAACGTCGCCCAGCCCTCGTTCATCACTTGGGTTTGGCGTTGTGGGTAGAAATATTGCGCCACTTTGCGCACGATACGAATAACTTCACGCTGCCAAGTTTCCAAAGCAGGCGAGTTTTTTTCAATAAAGTACAGAAGGTTTTCTTGCGGATCTGGTGGGAAATTCCTAATGACTTTCTCCTCATCGCGTTCACGCCCACGATGCGGTAACGTGCGCCACAAATCATTGAGGTGTTGCTGAATATACCATTCACGTTCTTTCTGACGGTTCTGCTCCTCGGTTGCCGAAATCGGTGCGGGACGTTTGTAACGGTCTACTCCGTAATTCATCAGTGCATGGCAAGAATCCAGTAATGTCTCGACCTGCTCGACACCGTGACGTTCTTCGCATTCACTGATGTATTTTTTCGCGAACACCAAATAATCAATAATCGCTTCCGCATCCGTCCAAGTACGGAACAAATAATTACCCTTGAAGAAAGAATTATGCCCATAACAAGCGTGCGCAATCACTAATGCCTGCATCGTCATGGTATTTTCTTCCATTAAATACGCAATACACGGGTTGGAATTAATCACAATTTCGTACGCCAAGCCCATGCGCCCCCGGCTGTAGTTTTGCTCCACGTTGACGAAATGCTTACCATACGACCAATGGTTATAGAAAACCGGCATCCCAATAGACGCATACGCATCCATCATCTGATCCGAACGAATCATTTCAATCTGATTCGGGTACGTATCCAGTTTGAATTTATCGCGGGCAATGCGGGCAATTTCGCGGTCATAGGCTTCGATGGTCGCGAATGTCCACTCTGAACCGGTGGAAATATAACGGTCAATCATCAATCAACCTCCTCACCCGCGTGCTTGCAGAACAACTCGCGGAATACTGGGTAAATTTCAGCATTATTACGCACCCGTTGAATCGCAAACCGATCCAGAAAATCACGCTGCAAATGTTCGTACAAATACCACAAACCTTGCGGATCACGGTCGCCGATTTCGATATACGTGTAATACTGCACAAACGGCAAAATACCGTTGATCAGCGCATCATGACAGCGCTGATTGTCTTCGTGCCAGTTATCGCCGTCAGACGCTTGCGCAACATAGATATTCCACTGACTGGGTGAGTAACGTTCTTCAATAATCTCACCCATCAAATTCAGGGCGCTAGACACCACTGTACCGCCGGTTTCACGGGCATAGAAAAAAGTATTTTCGTCGACTTCTTGCGCTTGGGTATGATGGCGAATAAACACCACTTCGATCTTTTCGTAATTCTTTTTCAGAAATAAATACAGCAAGAAAAAGAAACGTTTCGCGGTGTCTTTAATATCTTGTGTCATCGAACCCGACACATCCATCACGCAAAACATCACCGCTTTAGGCGCCGGTTTGGGTATCTTGACCCTGAGATTGTATTTCAGGTCGAAATCATCCAACCAAGGAATCGCGTGAATTTTAATATTCAAACGTGCCAATTCCGCCTGCAGTACCACCTGTTGCGATTCAACATCCTCGCTCCAGGGGCTTTGTGCCAAGGATTCCAGTTCCGCCAGAATTTCGCGCCGCCGCCGCCGCTCTTTACCGCGCAGTGCAATACGCCGTGCATGGGCACTGCGCATCGAACGCACCACGTTAATTTGCGCCGGGTTGCCAACTTCACTGACCCCAGCACGGTGATAATCAAAGGAATCGGCACTCAATAACTGACGTTTCACCATATTGGGCAAGGCGAGGTCTTCAAACAAGTATTCGAGAAATTCTTCCTGCGAAATCTGGAATACAAAGTCTTCCATACCTTCACCATCAGCGGACGCTTGCCCGAAACCGCCACCACCGCCCGCGCCACCGGGTGGACGCTGGATACGATCGCCTTGCACAAACTCCTTATTGCCGGTATGCACAATGCTGCGTTTACCGCCCTGCCCATGCCGAAACACCGGCTCAGAAATATCACGCTTGGGGATCGTAATACTTTCCCCTTGTTCCATATCCGTGATGTTGCGACGGCTCACCGCATCCGACACCGCACGGCGAATCTGTTTTTGGTAACGCTTTAAGAAGCGTTCGCGATTCACCAGACTTTTGTTCTTGCTGTTTAACCGACGGTCAACGATATAGGCCATACGGCACTCCTCTTTTTCTCCCTTCACCCCTTGCGGGGGAAGGGTCGGGATGGGGGGGTAAAAAACATTACTGTGATTTACGTACCCGTAAATACCACTCAGCCAACAAGCGCACTTGTTTATCGGTGTAGCCGCGTTTCATCATGCGCTCCACGAAATTATCATGCTTACGCTGTTCATCTGCTGACGATTTTGCGCCATACGAAATGACTGGCAGCAAATCTTCGGTGCTGGAGAACATTTTCATCTCAATCACGCGGCGTAACTTTTCATAACTAGTCCAAGCGGGATTGCGTCCGCTGTTATTAGCGCGCGCTCGCAACACAAAGTTGACAATTTCATTACGGAAATCTTTCGGATTGCTGATACCCGCCGGTTTCTCAATTTTTTCCAAATCGGCATTGAGAGCGGCACGATCCAAGAACTCGCCGGTTTCAGGGTCGCGAAACTCCTGATCCTGAATCCAGAAATCAGCATAGGTCACGTAACGGTCGAACAGATTCTGACCGTATTCTGAATACGATTCAAGGTAAGCCGTCTGAATTTCCTTACCGATGAAATCCACATAACGCGGTGACAGGTATTCTTTAATGAAGCGAATATAACGGTCTTGCAATTCGCGCTGAAATTGCTCCTTCTCAATTTGACGTTCCAACACATACATCAGGTGTACAGGATCAGCCGCCACTTCGGTAGCATCGTAATTGAAAACTTTGGACAGAATCTTGAAAGCAAAGCGTGTAGACAAGCCATTCATGCCCTCATCGACACCGGCAGCATCCCGATACTCTTGGATGGTTTTGGCTTTAGGATCAATATCCTTTAGATTTTCACCATCATAAATACGCATCTTGGAATACAGACTGGAATTTTCCGGCTCTTTCAGGCGTGACAGCACAATAAACTGCGCCAACATCTTCAAGGTATCCGGTGCGCAGGGCGAAGCCGCCAACGAGCTATTGACCAATAACTTTTCGTAAATCTTGATTTCTTCGGTAACACGCAAGCAATACGGTACTTTGACAATCGACACGCGGTCTATGAACGCTTCATTGTTGCGGTTATTTTTAAAGGTCTGCCATTCAGACTCATTGGAGTGCGCCAAAATTACCCCGCTGAATGGAATCGCACCGATACTTTCCGTACCGTTAAAATTGCCCTCCTGCGTAGCGGTCAACAGCGGATGCAGCACTTTGATCGGCGCTTTGAACATCTCCACGAATTCCATCAGCCCTTGATTCGACAAGCACAAACCGCCGGAATAGCTGTAAGCGTCGGTATCGTTTTGTGGGAAATCTTCCAGCTTGCGAATGTCGACCTTACCCACCAGTGACGAAATATCCTGGTTGTTTTCATCACCCGGTTCGGTTTTAGACACCGCAATTTGGTTAAGACGTGAAGGATAACGTTTCACCACGCGGAATTGGGTGATGTCGCCACCGTATTCGTGCAAGCGCTTGACAGCCCAAGGCGACATGACGGTTTTCAGGTAACGGGGCGGAATCCCGAAATCTTCTTCCAGAATGGCGCCGTCTTCTTCCACATTGAACAAGCCCAAGGGTGACTCGTTAATCGGTGAACCTTTAATGCAGTAAATCGGAGCTTTTTCGATCAGCGCCTTTAGGCGTTCAGCGAGAGAGGATTTACCACCACCCACAGGTCCCAACAGATACAGCACTTGCTTGCTTTCTTCCAAGCCTTGCGCGGCGTGACGGAAGAAGGACACGATTTGCTCGATGCACTCTTCCATCCCATAAAATTCAGAAAATGCCGGATAGCGCCGGATCACTTTGTTGGAAAATATTCGGCTCATGCGTGGGTCGCGGGAAGTATCGACCAGTTCCGCTTCACCGATAGCATACAACATGCGTTCTGCTGCGGTGGCGTAGGCCATGCGGTCGCGCTTGCACAGATCGAGATACTCTTGTAGCGAGTACTCTTCTTCTTGCAAGGCTTCATAGCGCGATTGATAGTGATTGAAAATGCTACTCATTGTGTACCCCTTTCACGGTAAATACGGGGGCAGCCACCTGCCCTGCGGTGTATATACAGACAACTATCTGCTCTTGATAGTGACAGTTTGCACGTGAAATGCCAAGTGACTGCAAACTGGCTAATGTTGAATTCCTGCCTACTTAGTGTCTTAGACTGCTGATCCGCTCAAAAGTGTGCTCAGCCACCCATTAATGTTTACAACTTAAACCGAAACCACCGTCATCAACACAAATAACGGATAAACGGGTAAGCCGTTTGGGGTGAAGTTTCTCTGGCGCAAAACATGCTATGATCCGCCCGGTCAACCCTAGGATAAGAACCATGTTGGAGCATCTTCCCCCTCAACTACCCAAATCCGTGCTATATCAGTTATCGCAATCGCTCAGTGTGCGCACCCTCAGCGTCATTTTGCTGGGGCTGTTGATGTTAATCCCCTTGTTTTTTGCCGAACGCGTGGTGAAAGAACGCCAAACCCATTACCAAAATGCCCTGAACAGTGTGGTGGAACGTTGGGGTGGCAAACAAACCCTCACCGGACCCGTCTTGGTCGTGCCGTATGTTGAGCACTTCACCAGCGTTGACACCATCAGCGATGAAAACGGCGAAACGCGCGTCGTCAGCAAAGATATTTTCAATGACCGTACCGCTATCCTGCTGCCGGAGTCCCTTGAAATCCGCGTTAATCTCAACGAAGAACACCGCCAGCAAGGGATTTACGATGCCCTAGTTTACAACGCAACCATTAATCTGAGTGGTAAGTTTAACCATGCACAAGTCCTGCAATCCAGTGAAGGTGAACGCCGTATTCTGTGGAATAAAGCCTTCATCACCCTAGGGTTAAGCGACCAACGCGCCATTGATACCGCCTCCAGCTTTTTCTGGAATGATGGGCGTATCGACATGCAACCCGGTACGCGTTTAAGCAAATTGCTGCCTGCTGGTTTTCATATTCCCTTGAGTGTCAATGCCGATAGCACCACCAGCAATGAATTCAAACTGACCCTCAATCTGCGCGGCAGTGATGGGTTATTTTTCGCACCGTTGGGGCAAACCACCGCCATTCGCATGACCTCGACATGGACTCACCCCAACTTTCAGGGCGATTTATTACCTAATGAGCACACCATCACCGAAGCAGGCTTTAATGCCGCATGGAACATCCCCCACCTCGTGCGTAGCTACCCGCAATATTGGGTGCTCGAAGATCAGCAAACCTATGACTTACACAGCTTCAGTGCCGGGGTAAACTTGCACGAACCCGCCTCACTCTACACCTTGATTGAGCGTGCGGTGCAATACGGCGCACTGTTTATTGGCATGACCTTCTTGGTATTTCTCGCCTTTGAAATCAGCCTGAAACAACGCTTGCATGTCTTGCAGTACAGCTTGGTTGGGGTTGCGTTATCGCTGTTTTACTTAATTTTACTGGCAGCAGCCGAACACATTGGCTTTCTGTACGCCTATATCGCCGCATCAGCCACCACCATTCTCTGCATTACGGTGTATACCGGAATGGTATTGCGTAACGGGCGGCGGACTTTCCTACTGTTTTTGCTGCTCACGCTATTGTACGGCTTGCTGTATTTACTGCTACAAAGGGAAGACTACGCCTTGGCGATTGGCGTGGGGTTATTGTTGTTTGCCACTATGATTATGATGTACGTGACGCGTCACTTGCTTTCCACACCCAAATAACATCATTGCGCGGGTCGCGGTAATCCGCTTCCAGTTTGCTGATCGGCAGGTCAGCAAACAATGTGGCAATGCGGCGCGGTGGCAACATCGGATGACCGATTTTAATGCCCAGCCGCGCATTCAACTCCGTCCGCAACCGAGCCGATGTCGAGAGTTTATCCCCGTGAAATTGGCTATTCGGTGTATGAATGTAGAGCAAACCACCGGGTGCTAATAAACCGCAAAGCTGGCGGGCAAACGCTCCATCGTGTTGGCAGTAATACCAGCAAATCCGATTAAAAATCAGATCAAAACTCGCCGCTTTCAGCGCTTGGGTATCTTCCAGATAGCCTAACGACCACTGCAAATCCACCTTAGCAACCGCCGCTTTTTCTTGCGCAATGCGCTGATAAGTGTGCGAAATATCGTGCCAAATCACCTGCGCCCCCCGCTGTGCCAAGGCAACGCTGTATTGCCCCGCCCCCGCGCCCATATCCAGAATGCGTTTGCCTTGCAAACCACCCAATTGCGCATCGAGCTTATCCAGCAAGGCGTGATCGACCATTTGCCATTCGGCAGCGGCGTATTCCTGCGCCCATGCGGGATCAACCGGATCCCACCCTTTTTCCGGGCGATGCAGTTTGCTATGCAACCAATTGATCACCGTAACCACCTTTATTGAAATACATTTTTTAATCGGTAAAGCCTAGCGATTGACATTGGTATGGTGCTGCGAAACACAGGTTAAACGGTAATTTTTCTGGATAACTGGCAAGACCTATACTGGAATCGTCTTGTTCGCTTTTTGTATAGCTTTTGAGGAGATAAGTATGATGAAGCTGGAATGGCAGAGCAGCGTTTCCGCGTTCACAATTCATCACGCAGCACCGCCAACTCACGGTTGAACCCCGCATCGGACGCTTTTACCCACAAGCGTATGCGTGGGCAGCACTGGATTGCAGCCGCAGTGATTTTTGCCTGCCATGCCGATCAAGCTCTTGCCCTGCTCGCGCAACCCACGGCGGAAGAACAACGCATTCTCGGCTGTTTCCATTACGAAAAGAACCAAACCTATTTGCACACTGACGCAAACCTTATGCCCGTTAACCGCAAAGTGTGGTCGTCGTGGAATTACCTTGCCACCAGTCAGCCAGAATACGCCAATGCTCGCCAACAAATGACCGCAACCTATTGGATGAATAACCTGCAAGGGCTGGACACCACCACCGATTATTTCGTCACCCTCAACCCATATCAGTTGCCGCGTGACCAACACATCATTGCTGAAATGACTTACGAACACCCGATCTTCGACCAAGCTGCCGTCGCCGCGCAACCACAACTTGCCAGCCTGCAAGGGCAGCAACACTCGTGGTTCTGCGGCAGTTACCACCGCTACGGCTTCCACGAAGATGCCATCGCCTCGGCGGTGAAGGTTTGTGCAGATTTCGGCGTTACCCCGGTTTGGGTCAAAGCACAGGAAACGAAGACTCCTCAGCCTGTGCTTCCGTTGTCGATAGCTGGAGCGGTCACACCATGAATACGCTTACACCGGCGACTGTCTTCCCCTCAACAGTCATGCACAGTCGGCGTTTTCCGGTGGCGTACCGTTTCAGTTATCGCGTTTTTAGTTTGTTAGTGGACATCGACCGACTCGCGGAAGTCGGGCGTAACCCCCTGTTTTCGATCAATCACGTTGAGTGGCACCACAAACCATTCGCGTGGGCTGTGCCGCTGCCCTGCGGCATCAAATATATCCACATTTAAACACGCCTCGGCAAACAGGGTGTGCAACAGCCACTCCAGCTTTTGTGGATTCAGGTCATACGTCTGGTATTCCGCCACCACTTCGACTTCAGCCAGTAAATAGGTTGGTTCTCGCGCGGTATGTTTTAAACGCTGCGCAAGCACTTGAGTGGAAAAACCAATTTTGTGCAAATAAGGCTGTTCCAGAATAGCCGGGCGGCTAATTCACGGTGAACCTGCTTAAACTCAGCTTCAAACGTCATTCAGCCCGCCGTCAACTTCCCTCGCAACCACCGCATCACCCCCCCAATACCGGTAACTTGCTGTAAACATGCTCCGCCGGATCCCAATAATCCACGTGCTCCACCGCCAAGCCCGCATCATCAAACCGCACCACACTCGTACCGGGGATTTCCCAACGCTGCCCTTTTAGGGTTTGAAACTGGTAATCCCAGCGAATAAACAGCGTATTCCCCTCCAGCGCGTGCTCCACAATCATAAAGCGCGAATGCTGGGTAGTCGCAAACATGTGCGCAAAAATCCGCGTAATCGCCGCCAAACCGCGCACATCATTAAACGGGTCTTTGAACCACGCATTCGCCGCAAAAATTCCCGCCAAACGTTCCAAACTATCCGCTTGCAAGGTCGTAAAAGTATGCAAATAACGTGTCACATGCTCCATCACGCCGCCCCTTCGTCAGTTTGAAATACAACCCATACGGCAAGATACGCAGCAGTTTCATCAAATACGCAAAGCGTTTAGGAAACACAATCTCAAAATTCTGACGCGGTAAATCACGCATAATCGCTTGCGCCGCGTCATCTGCCTCCATCAAAAACGGCATCTTGAAATCGTTTTTATCGGTCAGTGGCGAACGCACAAAACCAGGGTTAATTACCCGTAACAATACGCCCCGCGCTTTCAACTCCAGATGCAAGGATTCCGCCAAGCTAATCACCGCCGCCTTGCTGGCACTGTAAGGCGCGGATGTTGTCATTTGTGCCATGCCTCTTGAGGTTATCCGAACGAAACATCATGTTAACGGGCAGGAACTGAAAGCCCTAATACCCAGTCAAACCCCAGTATAATCATGAGTGTAAGGAGTATTTTATGAGCGCGATGCGTTTTGGCAGTCTAGCCGTGCTGGCGAGCAGCGTATTGTTGAGTGCGTGTGTGCCGAATGGGGTGTATGTCGACCCGTTTAATCCTTGGGGTGTACCAACCTACCCACCCGCGACACCGATGCCCGTCACCTATGTTGATGTCTACAAATACCAAGGTTCACGCCAATGTGAAGGCGGTGGCATCCCCTTAGCGGAAATGCAGCGCCAATTGCAAAGCGGTGGCGCCGTTGTCACCCATAGCAGTTGTGGCATGGACGGGCGCATGTACCCGGCGTTTTGTGGCGGTGCGGATGGTAAAATCAATATTTTCACCATCACCAGCAACTCCATGAATGCCGCCTTAGCGCAAGGATTTGCCCCATTAAACACGTTACCGGAAGCACAAAAAACCAACTGCTACGATTCCGCCCCCAGCACCGGTACAAGCACTACGTACCCGTATGCAGGCACGGGTGGCGATACCTCCTACTACACGTATCGCTTGAAACCTTAAGCAGCCAACTCACGCACCTGATCGGCGGTGAGCAGGAATACACCGTCACCGCCGCGTTCAAACTCCAACCAATGAAATAACACATCGGGGTAAGCCGCTTGCAAGGCATACTGACTATTGCCCACTTCCACCACCAAAATCCCATTCGGCGTAAGGTGACGGGCAGCGTCACGCAAAATACGGCGGGTGTGTTCCAAACCATCTTCACCGGAAGCTAACGCCAACGCTGCCGGTTCATGCAAAAACTCCGGGGTCAACGCCGCCATGTCTTCCGCATCCACATACGGCGGGTTACTCACAATAATATCGTACTGCCGACCTTGCAGGTTATCGAATAAGTCTGACTCAATGGCTTCGACCTGACCCGCCAAGTGATGGCGTTCAATATTAATCTGCGCCACTTCCAACGCCCAAGGAGAAATATCACTCAAATCCACCCGCGCATGAGGGAAGGCGTAGGCGCAGGCGATCCCGATACAACCACTACCGGTGCAAAGATCCAAAATGCGATGGACTTGTGGTGGTTCAATCCACGGTGCAAATTGCTTTTCAATGGTTTCGGCAATCGGCGAACGCGGAATCAGCACGTTTTCATCCACATAAAACGGCAAGCCCAAAAACCAACCCTCGTTGGTCAGGTAAGCTGCCGGTTTACGCGTTTCCACCCGCTGTTGCACAATGTCCGCGACGGCTTGGCGCTCATGGCTGGTCAGGCGACTGTCGAAATACAAATCCGGCGTATCCACCGGCAAATGCAAGGTATGCAGCACCAAATACGCTGCCTCATCAAACGGCGACGCCATCCCGTGGGAAAAACTCAATTCCGCTTCGGCAAACCGACTTGCCCCCCAACGAATATAATCCTTAATCGTCAACAGTTCGGCGTGGTTGAAATCCATAATCTCCATCATCGCAGTAGTACACAAAGTCGCTATCATCCCGCATTTTGCAGAATGCTACTAGGCTTATTGCCCCTAATGACAACACCCCTTATGATGGCGTCCATTCTTAACCTAGCCAAAGAAAACATCACAATGAAGCAAATCGAAAGTTTTTTTGAACACTTCTTATTCGCCAGTCGCTGGCTACTAGCCCCGGTCTACTTAGCCTTAGTGGTTGCGCTGCTCGTGCTCCTGCTCAAAGCAGGCAAAATCCTCTGGGTGTTGCTGGCTAACATTATGACTGCCACCGATGACGACATTATCATCGGCGTATTATCCCTCGTAGACGTTTCTCTCATTATGAACTTACTGGTCATTATCATTTTTAGCGGCTATGAAACCTTTGTGTCCAAAATGGAAGATCTACACGGTCACGCAGATCGCCCAGATTGGATGGGACACATCGGTTTCAGCGACTTGAAACTCAAACTCATCGGCTCTATCGTCGCCATTTCCGGGGTTGACTTGCTCAAGTCTTACATGGCGTTGGGTACGCCCTACGCCCCCACTAACCAAGAAATGGTGTGGATGGTGGGCATACACGTGACATTTGTAGTATCCGGTGTGTTGTATGCCCTCACTGATCGTTTAAGCCACGGCATCAAATCCCCCAAAAACACCCACTAACAGCTTCACGCTTAACCGAAACGGTTGGTCAGCTCGCCGACACCCGCGATGCTGACCACAAAGCACGGATTTGTTGCTCACAAGCCGCCGCCAGCGCTTTACGGTCAGTACCTGTTGTCGTCATTGGGGGTAGAAAATGAATTTCCGCCTGCACACCGGATTCTGCCAGCAACGCTTTCAAATTATCCCACAATGATTGCTGATCCACATACGGCACGGCGGGATGCGTCAACCCATCACGCCCCGGATAACGCAACGCCACGGGTTGTACCGCAACACCCGCATCAAACGCCGGTGCAAATAAACGCGCATGAAAAGTACGCACATCATTGCCGTTAGTCGTCGTTCCCTCTGGAAACAGCAGTACCGAATCCCCCGCCTGTAACGCTTGCAAAATCGTGGTAGCGGCTTGTGCTGCCGCGCCCGCTTTACCGCGCGTAATGAATAATGTGCCGGATTTTGCTGCTAACCAACCGATCACCGGCCAGTGACGCACTTCTTGCTTCGACAGAAAGCGCGGGTTAGCGACACCGCCCAACAGAGCAATATCCAGCCAGGAAATATGATTCGCCACCATCAACACGGTCTCATCCGCAGGCTTACCCACTACCTTGAGTTGAACCCCAATAATCCGCCCTGCCTTGCCCAGCCACCAACGCACCAAACGCGGATAAAAAGCAGCTTGCCACACCCAGGCAAACAACACCGTCAGTAACACCCCGACAAATACATGCAGTGCTAACCCAATCAACCGTACTGTTCTGCGTAATTGCTTCATCTTATTTCCCTGATTTCAGATGCCGTGAGGTTATTGGGTTGCTGTCACGAACAAAAGAGCATAACCGTATTTTTTTGTGTTTGTCACAAAGCTGTCATATTCACCGCCTATAGTTCGCAGCAGTTCAACGCTGACACTGCTTGAAAACGATTGATTTAAAACTTTGGAGATTTTCAAATGAAGAAACTTGCTCTGGCGGTTGCTGCTGCTCTGGCACTGTCTGCTACCGCTGCTCACGCACGTGACAACATCGAAATCGTGGGTTCTTCCACTGTTTATCCTTTCACCACCGCAGTAGCTGAAACATTTGCTAAGAAAACTGGCAATCCAGCACCAAAGGTTGAATCCACGGGTACTGGCGGCGGCATGAAATTGTTCTGCGCCGGTGCTGGCGTTGAAACCCCAGACCTGACTAACGCTTCACGCCGCATGAAAAAAAGCGAATTTGAAGACTGCAAAAAGAACGGCGTTGACGCTATCACTGAAATCAAAATGGGCTATGACGGTCTGACTATCGCGCAGTCCAAAAGCGGCGATGAATTCAAAAACTTCACCCTGAAAGACCTGTACATGGGCTTGGCGAAAGACGTGCCTAACGAAAAAGGCGAGTTAGTGCCTAACCCGTACAAAACTTGGAAAGAAGTGAACGCTGAACTGCCAGACGTGAAAATCGAAGTGCTCGGGCCGCCACCTACTTCTGGCACTCGTGACTCCTTCAACGAACTGGGCATGGAAGGCGGTTGTAAGCAAGTAGAATCCCTGAAAGCGCTCAAGGAAAAAGACGAAAAAGCTTACAAAGCGGCTTGCCAAACTATCCGTGAAGACGGTGCGTATGTTGAAGCGGGTGAAAACGACAACCTGATCGTACAAAAACTGGAAGCCAACCCTAAAGCCTTGGGTGCATTCGGTTTCAGCTTCTTGGAGCAAAACGAAGACAAACTGCGCGGTTTGGCTATCGGCGGCGTTGTGCCTTCAGCAGAAGCGGTTATTGATGGCAGCTACCCCATGTCACGTTCCATGTTCGTTTACGTGAAAAATAGCCACGTTGACCAAGTAAAAGGCATCAAGGAATTTGTTGCTGAATACGTGAGTGAAGACG
Organism: uncultured Thiothrix sp.; assembly: GCA_964420315.1. GTDB lineage: Bacteria > Pseudomonadota > Gammaproteobacteria > Thiotrichales > Thiotrichaceae > Thiothrix. Next base: position 37,801 of record CAYQTB010000006.1, read on the forward strand.
CAATGGGTACTGATGGTTACTTGGCAGACAAAGGTTTAGTACCTGTTGCAGCTAGCGAACTGCCAGACATTGCTAAAAATGCAACGTCATTCACTGCAATGACCGGCGACGATTTGAAATAACAACATCCTCCTCCGAAGGTAATATTTCTAACAACGGAATTGAAGGGAGTGCTTCGGCGCTCCCTTTTTTTATGGTCAAAACCAATCCACCCCACACATTACGGCTTCTCGACACACTCCTCTTCATCTGGTTTGCTTGACAGCATTCCATCGACAGGATCCCCCATGCGTCCTTTAAACTTTGACAACCGCTTTGTACGTGAACTCCCCGGCGATACCGACGGGCTTAATGTACCGCGCCAAGTACACAACGCACTGTGGTCAAACGTGCAACCCACGCCGGTAGCCAATCCACACTTGCTGGCGCATTCACCCGAAGTCGCTGCACTGCTGGGCTGGACAGATGCCGACGTTCAACACCCCAATTTCGCGCAAGTCTTCGGCGGCAACCAATTGCTCACGGGAATGCAACCCTATGCCGCTTGCTACGGCGGGCATCAATTCGGCGGCTGGGCAGGGCAATTAGGTGACGGACGCGCCATAAGCCTCGGCGAAACCCTCAATAGCGCAGGCGAACGTTGGGAATTGCAACTCAAAGGTGCTGGTCCCACCCCGTATTCACGCCGTGCGGATGGGCGGGCGGTATTGCGTTCTTCCGTGCGCGAATTCCTATGCAGCGAAGCCATGCATCATCTCGGCATTCCCACCACCCGTGCCTTGAGCTTGGTTGCCACGGGTGATGGCGTGGTACGCGATATGTTTTACGATGGCAACGCGCAAGTTGAACCGGGGGCAATCGTGTGCCGAGTTGCCCCCTCGTTCACCCGCTTTGGCAGTTTTGAACTGCCTGCCTCACGCGGCGACATCCGCTTGCTGGAACAATTGGTGGATTTCACCATCGCCCGCGATTACCCCGAACTGCAAGGCGATACGCAAGAAAAACGCGGGCAATGGTTCTTGGAAATCTGCCGTCGTACTGCGGTGATGATTGCACACTGGATGCGAGTTGGTTTTGTGCACGGGGTAATGAACACCGACAATATGTCTATTCTTGGTCTGACTATTGATTACGGCCCTTATGGTTGGCTGGAAGATTACGCCCCCCTGTGGACACCTAACACCACCGACGCCCAAGGCAAACGTTACAGCTACGGGCAACAACCCTACATAGGTCACTGGAATCTGGCACGTTTGAAAGATGCCCTGCAACCCGTGATCAGTGATACCAGTGTGCTGCAAGCAGGTTCACAACGGTATGCGGATACTTACAGCGAAACCTTCGGCACGATGCTGGCAGCGAAATTCGGGATTCGGGAACTCTCTGATGAAGATGCACCCTGGATCAATGGCGCATTTGAATTGTTGCACAAAGCGGAAGTGGATATGACGTTGTTCTTCCGTCATCTGGCATTATTGGATGTGCAGCAACCCACGCTTAACTCACTCTATCCGGCATTCTACCGCGATGATTTATTGCAACAATACCATGCAGAATGGGAACAGTGGTTACAACTGTATTGCCAACGGTTGCAGCGTGATGGTATGCCTGACCCGGAACGTCAGCAGCGTATGAATACCGTCAACCCGCGTTTTGTATTACGCAATTATTTGGCACAACAAGCCATCGACCAAGCCAGTGCTGGCGACAACAGTATGATCACAGAATTGTTAGACGTGTTACGCCACCCTTATGCAGAGCAAGCGCATTATGCAAAATTTGCCGAAAAACGCCCCGAATGGGCGAGGCACAAAGCGGGATGTTCGATGCTGTCTTGCAGCTCCTAATTCACTGACGACTTACAGGTCGGTAACGCACAGAAGGTGGTATACTGCTCGTTATTGCCAAGATTGACCTCAACATCCTGCTGCCGCTTGGATAGATTTCAAATACCTGTTTTACCTTTGGGCTGCATTTGTTCCGGGCGCGTAGGCGGGTTTAATTCGGTTTCCGCCCAATCCACATCCACTAGCTCACCCGCCTTGTTGAACAAGGGCAATTCGTAATCATTCCAGCCGCGTATCCCTGTTTTCATGGAATACACCTGCTGATAACCCAGTAACTGCAAGGTCAGTGCCGCCAGTGCGGTACGGTTTCCTGAACGACACACCAGCACCACCGGCTTATCACGTGCCATCGCTAACTCAGGAATGGTGTCGGAATAGCCCCAATCACAAGAGGCTTCCAAAATACCACGTGGCACATGCAGGGAATCTTTCAGGTGCGCAGCGTCATATTCATCGGCTTCGCGAATATCGACAATCAGCACATCAGGGTTGCTGGCTTGCAGCGCCTCCACATCCCACGGCATCAACTCCTGAATACGGGGCAACGCATCGGCAACCAGTGCCGCAAAAGTTTTAGGCTTATTCATGCTTAATGCTCTGCATTCGCCGCTTCGACACGGATACCGTGCTCGACCGCCATCACCGCTGCGGTAATACGAGAGCTGACATTTAATTTACGTAAAATGGCTTTAACATGCAGTTTTACCGTGCCATCTGAGATGCCTAGGTTGCGGGCAATGACTTTGTTACTCTGACCTTCTGCCAACAAGGTAAGGATTTCGTATTCACGCGGCGTCAATTCAGAAAATGGGTTGGCAATCTTGTCTTCATGCGCCCGCGCATCACCGCCTTGTACCACTCTTGCCAATACCGGCGCAAGCTCTGGGGCGACCACGGTTTTGCCTGCGACGATTTCGCGCAAAGCCACCACTAATTCATCGGGTTCAATGTCTTTGAGCAAGTAACCGCGTGCACCACTGCGCAAAGCTTCCACTAAATCGTTTTCATTACTGCTGGTAGTGAGCATAACGACCCGCAAATTCAGGGTATTCTTACGTAACTGGCGTAATACACTAAGACCATCCATTTGCGGCATCCGCATATCCAGCAAGACAATATCCGGTTCGAGGTTGAGGGCAGCGGCTAAACCTTCATCACCACTGCCAACCGCAGCGACCACTCGGATACCCCGCCGGGTCAGCAAATCTTCCAAACCTGCACGAAACAGGGTGTGGTCATCAATCAACAATACTTTTTCGTTCATGAGGGGTCACTTGTTACTGTGGTCATCAGAGCAGGTTACACGCCAAACAAGTCAGAAAGCTTCTTGGTTGGCGGTGCATCGAAATTTAATTGCATCAGTGTACCCTCACCCGGTTCACTTTCAAACTGTATCTCACCGCCGATCTTGTCCGCCCGCTCCTGCATAATGCGCAAACCGATGTGTTCGCCCGTGGTAGGGTTAGGGTCAGGCAAAGGGTCGGGCAAGCCAATACCGTCGTCTTCCACTAAAATGCTGCACCGACCTTCTTCATTGCTGTGCAGTAACAAGCGCACGGTAGTGGCTTGGCTGTGCTTGCGAATATTAGTTAGTGATTCTTGCACAATGCGAATCACCTCCAGCTCAACTTCGCGCGACAAATCTTTCAGTGCCCAATTATGGTAGAAAAAAACTTCCATACCGGTTTCTTGGCGGAAACGCTCGGTCAGACGTTCCACTGCCCGTAAAATTCCCTTGCCATCAATCGGCGCACGGAAATCGGTAATCAAGCTGCGTAACTCGGCGTAAGCTTCGTCGATGGTGTTTTCCAGCACCTCCAACTCATGCCACATATCCGCTTCCGCCCCACGATTAAAGGAATCATCCAGCAAACGTACTTTAAAACGCAAACTGGCAAGGGTTTGTGCCAGTGAATCATGCAACTCATGCGCCATACGGGTACGCTCTTCCATGATCGACAGGGTACGCATGTCTTCATCGCTATTGGCTTTCTCAATCGCCATACCCAAATGCTGACCGATGCTGAGCAACAACTCATCATCCTCCACCTTATCGTAACGCCCTTGCCGAATAAAGAGGTTATAAATACCCAGAATTTTATCGCGATATTGCAGCGGAATGGCCAGCATTTCCAAACCCTGCTGCCCCGCACATAAGGGCTTGCCTAAAATCACATTGCATTGTGCCACATCGCCACGCACTTTAATGCCACGCTCACTGGCCGCTTTACCGCATAAACAATCCGGTCGAGGCAAGGTTTCTTCAGCTTTTAGCACCGCTGCATTCAAACCAATGCTGGATACCAAGCGCATATTGCCCTCACGATCCAGCAAACGCACAGTCGCCGCCTCCGCGTGTACCACATCGGTCAGGGTATGCAGAAACCGCTTGAGTAAATCCTCCAAACTATCGGCACGATTCACACAGGTTGCCACTTCGTACAGGACGCTAAGGTGACGCTTTTTCTGGGCAAGGTATTTTTCCTGCCGATTCATGCGTTTTTGCTGCACTCGTGACAATGCCTGATAATCTTCGGTAATCGCGTTGATTTGCTCGCGAATTTTACGCGACGGGCAGCTTTTTCCTGAAATGGGCATTCGCGCACTGAAATCACCTTTGCGCAAACGAATCGCCCAACCGGATAATTCTGTACCAAACCGGGAAAATTCCCGCCACACCCAATACAGCAATGACAAAACACCCGTACCCGCGATAAGCCACAAACCGGTCATCACCGGCGCAATCCACTGATACTCCGCTTTACTGCTAGTAGCCCAAAAATAGACGGCACCAATGACAGTAAACGTAAAAATCAACACCATCAGGCTCACTTGCGCCTGCCAAGGTAGATCAATAACCGGGCGACCTTCCTGACTCGCCCAGTAGCTCTCGCGTGCAATCGTCTGGGCAGCATCATCAATGTCTGGCTGAGGCAATGTGGTAGCAATAGGAAGTTTGACGACGCTTTCTTGCATGAAATTATGCCTGTGGTGGACGGTAGTTAGGGTCATTCGGATTAATGAAAACAAACTCCAATTTACCGTCGATCTCCACATAATCCAGTGTCATACCTGCCACTAAAGGCTGGGAAAGCTCATCTACCACCAGTGTTATCCCTTCGGATGCGATTTTTTGGTCGCCTGATTTTTCCTGATCATCAAAGCCCATCAGGTAATGAAACGCGCCGTCCGGCTTTCTTTGGATAGCGATGCGTAACGGTAAACCAATGGCATTACCTTGTACCGAAGCGGTACGAACTTGAGTGGCAGCGGCGGCAGTAACGGTAATCATGCAGTAGGATTCCTTTGGGTTTGACGAATAAACTCAACAAAGCGCCGCGCCCACCTGAACTGGGCGGTATCGCGCATGTGCGTGTAAGAGGCTAACAAATTGCGGTAAATCCAGCCATCGTGTTGACCATCAATGCCGGCTCCGCGTTGCATACGGTAGGCGAATTTACCGGTTGTGGTCAAATTCTCAAGCCGGGAATAGTGGAACTCGTGCGCATTAATGGTATGCAGCGGATCGCCACCCGACCAGAGCATATCGGCGGTTTCCTGCAATTTCACGTAACCCCTGCCCTGCGGCTTGGAATGCATCACCGCATCACCGGGAATCACCCCCACCATTGGCGCTTGCTGCCCGTTCCAAATTAGGCTGCGGGAAAGGTACATCAAGCCGCCGCATTCCGCATACGTCGGCAAACCGTTGTCGATGGCGTTGCGGATGGATTCGCGCATTGACGCATTCGCCGCCAGTTGCTGCATATGGGTTTCAGGGAAACCACCACCGATAAACAGACCGTCGATGTTGGGTAAAGCCGTATCTTGCAGGGTATTCACCGGGACAAGGGTTGCGCCTGCTTGTCGCAGGGCTTCAAGATCGCCGGGGTAATAAAAACCGAAAGCGGGGTCTTGACAGATACCGATGCGCAGCGACTCTGGAGAAGGTAGGGGCGATTCATGAATCGCCCCTACCCCTAACCCTACTGCATGTTCCGCAATACCCAACAACGTCGCCAAATCCACTTGCTCTGCCACCAAATCCCGAATCCGCCCAATCTGTTGTTCTGCTGCGTTGCTTTCATTGCTTGGCATCAGCCCTAGATGGCGCTCTTCGATTTCCATTTCAGGACTATTTTCTACTGCCCCCAAGACCTTGATGTCGGTGTAATGTTCGACGGACTCACGCAATTTGGCGGCATGGCGAGCGCCCCCCACGCGGTTAAAAATAATTCCGGCAAGGTTTACTTCGCGGTCAAATGCCTGATAGCCGAGCAATAATGGGGCAATACCCCGCGTCATACCGCGTGAATCCACCACTAAGATAACCGGGGATTGGGTCAATTTCGCCACCGCCGCATTGCTATCTGCACCATTCAGCGCCATGCCGTCATACAGCCCTTTGTTGGCTTCGATCAACGCGATGTCAGCATTCTGCGAATAGTGCCGCACCATCTGAATGATTTCATCCGGCGTCATGGTATTAAAATCAAGATTGTGGCAGGGACGCTGACTGGCAGCCCCCAACCACAAAGGGTCGATATAATCCGGTCCTTTTTTGAAAGGCTGCACACGTAAACCCTGGGCGTGCAAAGCCGCACACAGACCGATGGAAAGTGTCGTCTTGCCGGAAGATTTGTGGGTTGCGGAGATAAAGATTCTTGCCATGAACGCATTCTACCGCAATTTTCGTATATCACTAAATCTTAATATTGTCGTGACGTTGCCAGACAAACATAATCCAATAGAAGGCAGCGGCGACCACCACAAAGCTGACTAGACTCGCCACCGGATCAATTTCAGCAGCGGTAAACAAGGACGGCGCAGGCAATGCTGAACCCGCATAATTCATGACCAACACCGCAAACAGATTATTCGCGGCATGAACCCCAATCGCCAATTCTAGGGAATTACTTTTGACGGTAATAATGGCTAAAAACAAGCCCATTAACAAATACAATAATAGGATCAGGTAAGCATTCGCCCCGACTTCTGGATTTGCCAAATGCGCCGCCATGAAAAGCAACGAAGACCCCAACACCGGTACGACCGCACCACGCCCCCACAAACCCAACCCTTGCATGACATAACCCCGAAACAGCAATTCTTCAGCGGCTGCCTGAAGCGGGGTAATCACTAGGGCAATCGGTAAAAAAATCAGAAATTGTGTTGCATCAAACGTCATCCGGTACTCATCAGGCTTGAGTAACGCCTCCAACAAGGTTGCTAGGGCAATCAAACCCAAAAAGACAGCAAACCCTTTAAACATGAGTTGCCAATCAATACGCATTAAAGGATTTATCAGACTAGTGAAGTAACGTTGGTGTAAAAAACGCACTGTAACAAACACACCCAGCAACATTGCCAGCAAGGTGAAGTTGATCCCCAGATAAGGCCATAGGCTACTGACCCCCTCGAACTGTAAGGTACTCAGGTCAACATTCGTACTAGGGTCATCGTCACCCAGCAGCATAACCACCATGATTCCTAACGGAATCGCACCCAATACCTGCCAGAAAACCGCAATAACCAATAAGCCAAGGACATACCGCCACCAATGATTTTTGCCTAGACTGGCTAAGCTTAGATAATTTGTGTTCACTTATTTTCCTTAATTATGTAATTCACATCATACATATACAGACGATTGTAGCGCATATTTTGAATTGCACATGCGTTAACAGACAACCATATTGACATCCTCCCCTCCCTAAAGGAAGGGGATTCCTACGGGAGTTAAGCGGCAAGGCTTCACCCCTTCGGTGGGTTCTTGCTTCATCGAGGGGCGTAAC
>CAYQTB010000007.1:0-40780 GCA_964420315.1 uncultured Thiothrix sp.
GTGGTTGATCCGCACAGTAAGTAGCAGTATTTACGCATTTGAATCTTGAGAGAACCGGCTTTTTGCCGGTTTTCTGTTTTTGTGGTTAAGGGACGTATACGCAATGGCAATGCATTGCTACCGTTACCGTTTCAAGGCTTCCAGTAGCTTAGTAATGCCTTGATTTGTTCTAGTATGTACTGTTTGCGCCAGTGATCTTCCGCTGTTGTTTTAAGGATGGATTCCATCTGGTGTAGGCAGGCACGTTGCCGCTTATTATGATGCTTAGACCAGTCTTTCAGTAAGGCGAGCAAGTGACCATCCCAGTCCAAATCGAGATAAATCGGTTTGGCGTATTCGAGCAGAATTCTCTCAAAGAGTGCTTGCTGGCGCTCGTTGGTTAGTACGCTGTAACACTCCCACAACGTGGTACAGGCTGTCTGCATCAGGCGATACAAGTGTTCATCTGGATCTTCCATTTTGTCTGCTAACAACGGTAGCCAGCCAATCACGGCTAAACATAAGTTCAGTGTTTCGCGGGTTGGGGTAGTGGCTTTACGGGCAACATTGAGTAAGTGATGGATGGCTGTGGTTAGATGAGTGGCACTGGCAACATGAATATACCCATCCGCATTGGCATGGCGTTGCGTCATATCTGCCAGCATTTGCCGGTATTTTGGCTCACTTGGCTCGTCGCTACCCCATAGATCGGCAAAACAGATTAGTAGGGTGTCGCGGAAGTCAGCATCCTGCAAGGCTTTTTCCCGGACAAACGTTTGCAGTTCCTGATGGGAAAGTTGTTCTAGGATACAGTCAATTTGCCCAATTCGTGTGGTCGGTTTCACTCAAAAAGCCTGTTCTTTGAGAATGTCGGGGCGATCAAGGTTGCGGCGATACAATACAGCGACATTTCCTACCCGTTGAATCAATTGGGACTGACTGTATTGGGTAATTTGCTCAATCATTTCATCGCGTAAGTCTCGATCACCGACGCTTAATTTAATTTTAATCAGTTGATGGTAATCAAGCGCACTCGTGATTTCTTCCAGTACAGTAGGTTTTAAGCCATGCTGACCGATTAAAACGATAGGATTAAGAGCGTGAGCGCGGCTCCGCAGGCGCTTTTTCTGAGTTTCTGTCAATGTTCCGATCATTTCCATGATACGCTTCCCCAAATTGACGAAGTGTAATGAGTGATAACACGGCATGGCAAGAAGCAAAAGCAGTCAACGGTGGCTGGGCGAACATTTTAGTGATGAATACGTCAAAAAAGCACAGCAGGAAGGGTATCGTTCCCGCGCAGTGTACAAGTTGCAGGAAATTCAAGAGAAAGATCGTATTCTCCAACCGGGCATGAAGGTGGTGGATTTGGGCGCTGCTCCCGGCGGGTGGAGTCAGTATGCTACCAAGTTTGTCGGGCAAAAGGGGCGGATTGTGGCAAGTGATATTTTGCCATTAGATCCCTTGCCTTTTGTGGAGTTTGTATTGGGAGATTTTCGTGAGGAATCGGTTCTGAGGGAAATGCTGAGTTTACTCGGTGGCGATAAAGCTGACCTTGTTATTTCGGATATGGCACCCAATATGAGTGGTGTTGATGCCGTTGATCAGCCGCGCTCCATGCATCTGTGTGAACTTGCATTGGATATGGCGCGTCAGGTATTGAAGCCTGGTGGTACTTTTCTGGTGAAACTGTTTCAAGGCGATGGCTCAGAAAACTTTCTCCGCGAGGTGCGCAGTAGCTTTAAAACAGTAAAAGTAAGGAAACCGGCTGCATCAAGACCACGTAGTCGGGAGGTTTATGTATTAGCGCAAGGTTTTGTGTTGTAATATCTCGGTAATAGGTGTTACACGTGGATAACACCAATTGATAGTGGAGAAGTCACTTGAACGATTTAACCAAAAATTTGCTGATTTGGGCCGTCATTGCTTTTGTGTTGATTGCAGTGTTCAGCAGATTCAGTGTGCCAGCCCAACCGATGACCACAGTGCCGTACTCGGACTTTTTAAGTAATGTGCGTAACGGTGGAGTTAAGGATGTTGAAATCAGAGGTCAAAAGATTATTGGTACAGACAGTAGTAATGCGCGATTTGTGACCTACAGTCCGCCGAACGATGCGAAGTTAGTGGATGATTTGGTTGCCAATAAAGTTAAGTTCCAAGCATCACCGCCTGAAGAGCGTTCGGTGTTGTGGGATATTATCATTAGTTGGGTACCGTTTCTGCTGATCATCGGTTTATGGATTTACATTATGCGCCAGATGCAAGGTGGTGGCGGCGGTCGCGGGGCAATGTCTTTCGGTAAAAGTCGCGCCCGCATGATGACCGAAGATCAGGTTAAGGTTAATTTTAACGATGTGGCTGGTTGCGAAGAAGCCAAGGATGAAGTGGCTGAACTGGTTGAGTTTTTACGTGACCCCGGAAAATTTCAGAAGCTGGGTGGTAAAATTCCGCGCGGTGTACTGATGGTTGGCTCACCAGGTACGGGTAAAACCTTGTTGGCAAAAGCCATTGCGGGTGAAGCTAAGGTGCCATTCTTCAGTATTTCCGGTTCCGATTTCGTGGAAATGTTTGTCGGTGTGGGGGCTTCTCGTGTGCGTGATATGTTTGAGCAAGCCAAGAAGCACGCGCCGTGTATTATCTTTATCGACGAAATTGATGCGGTAGGACGTCAGCGTGGTGCTGGTTTGGGGGGTGGTCATGATGAGCGTGAGCAAACGCTTAACCAGTTATTGGTCGAGATGGATGGTTTTGAAGGCAGCGAAGGCATCATCGTGATTGCTGCCACTAACCGCCCTGATGTACTGGATGCAGCATTGTTGCGCCCTGGTCGTTTCGACCGTCAGGTAGTAGTGCCATTGCCTGATGTGCGTGGTCGTGAGCAAATCCTTAAGGTTCACATGCGTAAAGTCCCCTTGGGTGATGATGTAAGACCATCCCTGATTGCACGCGGTACACCGGGTTTCTCAGGTGCTGATTTGGCGAATTTGGTGAATGAAGCGGCATTGTTTGCGGCGCGTGGCAACAAGCGCACCGTCGATATGAGCGAGTTTGAGAAAGCCAAAGATAAGATCATGATGGGTGCTGAGCGCAAGTCAATGGTCATGAAAGAAGATGAAAAATTAGCAACGGCTTACCATGAAGCAGGTCATGCCATTGTGGGTTTGAGTGTTCCTGAACATGATCCAGTCTACAAGGTTAGCATTATTCCACGTGGTCGTGCCTTAGGGGTCACCATGTATTTGCCGGAAGAAGACCGTTACAGCGCCAGTAAACAACGTTTGGAAAGTCAGATTTCTAGCTTGTACGGTGGTCGTATTGCCGAAGAGCTGATTTATGGCGTGGAAGGTGTCACTACGGGGGCTTCCAATGACATTGAACGTGCCACCAACATTGCGCGGAATATGGTCACTAAGTGGGGCTTGTCCAGTCGTATGGGACCATTGGCTTACTCAGAAGACGAAGGCGAAGTGTTCTTAGGGCGTTCAGTCACACAGCATAAGCATGTGTCTGATGAAACCGCTTTCGCGATTGACGGTGAAATCCGTGAGGTGATTGACCGTAATTATAACCGTGCCAAGCAGATTCTTACGGATAAAATGAGTGTGTTGCACGCAATGGCCCAAGCGCTTATGAAGTATGAAACCATTGATCGTGGGCAGGTAGATGCGTTAATGCGTGGCGAAGAGCCACCACCACCAGCCGACTGGACAGATGATGATTCTTCTGGCGGCATAGGTACGCCAACTAAACCACGTTCTGTTGGCGGGAATAAAACGGATGACAGCGTGATTGGTGGAGCTGCCAGTTCGCATTAAGGTTCGTTAATAACAGTAATTAGTTAGTTAAGGCGCGAGCATTTTACTCGCGCCTTTTGTTTGTCGGGAATAACATAATGGTATGGCAAGTTCCTCAGTCGTCTGTGCAGGTAATGGGCATTTTGAATATCACTCCGGATTCCTTTTCTGACGGCGGTCGGTTTCATTCGCATGATCGGGCTTTGCGACATGTTGAGCAAATGCTGTCAGAAGGCGTCGATATTATTGATGTGGGAGGGGAGTCCACTCGTCCTGGTGCTGCCTCCGTGCCTGTCGCGGAAGAGTTGGAGCGGGTTATTCCGGTGATAGCGGCGATTCGTGAGCGTTTTGCTGTGCCGTTGTCGGTAGATACCAGTAAGCCTGAGGTGATGCTGGCAGCGGTCAGTGCGGGTGCTGATTTAATCAATGATGTGTGCGCTTTACAGCAGCCTGGTGCCTTGGCTACCTGTGCAAAGCTTGCTGTACCAGTTTGCTTGATGCATATGCAGGGGCAGCCGCGCACCATGCAGCAATCTCCACGCTATGAGGATGTGTTGCTGGATATTGCACAGTTTTTTCAGGAACGTATTACGGCTTGTGAAGCGGCTGGAATAGTGCGGGAGCGTTTGATTCTCGATCCAGGATTTGGATTTGGTAAAACTTTGTCGCATAATGTGAACTTATTGCGCAAGTTGTCGGCATTTTCTGATTTGGGTTTGCCGATACTTGTGGGGCTTTCACGCAAATCCATGATCGGTGCTTTGCTAGATAATCGACCAGTGGAGGGGCGTTTGTATGGCAGTGTGGCTGGTGCGGTTGTCGCTGCAATGCAGGGTGCCAATATTGTGCGGGTACATGACGTGGGTGCAACGGTTGATGCACTGAAAATCGTCAATGCAGTCATGAATGGGTAATATTTTGAGGTAAATGGGCTAATGGCAAGAAAATATTTCGGTACAGATGGGATTCGCGGCAAAATCGGGCGCTACCCGATGACCCCTGACTTTGTATTAAAATTAGGTTGGGCGGCAGGAAAAGTGCTGGCAAGTAACGGACATCCCTTAGTATTGATTGGTAAGGATACCCGGATTTCCGGTTACATGCTGGAGTCTGCATTGCAAGCCGGTTTAGTGGCAGCAGGGGTCAATATCCGTTTATTGGGACCGATGCCTACGCCTGCGGTGGCGTATTTGACCCGTGCGTTTCGGGCTTCTGCGGGCATTGTAATCAGTGCCTCGCATAATCCTTACGATGATAATGGCGTGAAATTCTTCTCCGGCGATGGCACAAAATTGCCTGACGAAGTAGAAGAAGAAATCGAGCGTTGGCTGGATATGGATTTTAAAACCGTGTCTTCTGATGGGCTGGGCAAAGTCGAACGTGCTAAAGACGCGGCTGGGCGTTACATTGAATTTTGCAAACGTGCATTGCCGAATAGCGTTTCACTCAAGGGTTTGCGGATTGTCGTCGATTGCGCCAATGGTGCGACTTACCACGTAGCACCCGATGTGTTCGGGGAGTTGGGTGCAGAAGTCATTGCAATAGGCAACACGCCTGATGGCATCAATATTAATGAGGCGTGCGGCGCAACGCATGTGGATGGTTTGCGTGAAGCCGTGTTGCGTTACCGTGCCGATGTAGGCATTGCCTTGGACGGTGACGGTGATCGCTTAATCATGGTGGATCAGCGCGGCGATACGGTCGATGGCGATGAAATTCTCGCCATTATTGCCCACCATCGTCATGCTGAGGGCAAGTTGCATGGCGGCGTGGTTGGCACGCTGATGAGCAATCTTGGTTTGGAAAAGTCCATTCGGGCGTTGGGTGTGCCGTTTTACCGTGCGAAAGTCGGCGACCGCTACGTGATTGAGCAAATGACGCAGCACGATTGTGATTTGGGTGGCGAATCCTCCGGGCATATCATTGTGCGTAATTTTATCACTACCGGTGACGGCATTATTGCCGCGCTGCAAGTGTTGCGTGCCATGCGCATGACGGGCAAATCGTTACGAGATATGAAAAGCGTAATGACCAAGTATCCACAAACCCTGATTAATGTGCCGACCCAGCACAAGATTAATCTGGATGAATCCGTTGCGATTCAGGATGCAGTGCGTCAGGTTGAGCAACAATTGGGTCATCGTGGACGGGTATTATTGCGTGCATCCGGCACTGAACCATTGATTCGGGTCATGGTGGAAGGTGAAGACCCCAGTGAAACCGCTGAATTGGCTGAGCAAATCGCCAGTGCGGTGCGGGCTGCCGCCTGACCTGCCCGGAAGGAAGATTGATTTCCACCGCTTATGCAGGTAAGCTTCCGCCCTTGCTTGAAAGAGAGGTGGAGTTATGCGTCAGAAATTGGTTGCAGGTAACTGGAAACTAAACGGGTCAAAGGCGAGTATCGAGTCTTTGATCGGTGGCATTCTAGCCGGATTGAAAGGCATGGATAATGTAGCGGTGGCAGTTTGCCCACCTTACGTCTACATTCCCATGACTCAAACGCTGGTGGCTGGAAGCCGTATCGGTCTGGGTTCTCAGGATATTGCTGATCAAGACGCGGGTGCTTTCACTGGCGAGGTTTCCGGGGCGATGCTCAAGGAATTTGGCTGTGACTACGCGATTGTGGGTCACTCTGAACGCCGTGCGATTTACGGCGAACAAGATGCGGATACTGCACGTAAGTTCGCTGCTGCACGTAAGCATGGTCTTAAACCGATTCTGTGTGTGGGCGAAACGCTGGAGGAGCGTGAAGCCGGCATTACCGAGGCGGTCGTGGCGCGTCAATTGGATGCGGTGATTGCACTGGAAGGTGTGGAGGCATTAACTGACGGTGTGATTGCTTACGAGCCAGTGTGGGCGATTGGCACGGGTAAAACCGCTAGTCCACAACAAGCGCAGGATGTCCATGCGTTTATTCGCGGTAAATTAGCGACGCTGAATGCAGCAGTCGCGGCAAAAGTACAAATTTTATACGGTGGCAGCGTTAAGGGCGCAAATGCTGCTGAATTGTTTGCAATGCCGGATATTGACGGTGGTCTAATTGGTGGTGCATCACTGGATGCCAACGAATTCTTGGCTATTTGCAAGGCCGGTAACTAAGGTTCAAAAAATTATGTTATTATACAATGTCTTGTTGATCATTTTGATCGTTGTTTCTGTGGCGATGATTGTGTTAATTCTAATGCAACAGGGCAAAGGTGCTGATGCAGGTGCTGCGTTTGGTAGCGGTGCGTCGGGTACGGTATTTGGCTCACAAGGTTCAGCGAACTTTTTGAGTCGCACGACAGCGATTTTGGCAACGCTGTTCTTTTTACTCGCCTTAGCACTGGCATTCTTGGCTTCAGGGCGTACTATCCAGTCGGGTAGTATTATGGATGCCGTTGCGCCTAGCGAGAAAGCCGTGGAAACCGCAGCACCTCCCGTGTCAAACAGTGATGTACCGCCTGCACCTGCTGCAAAAGAAGCGACGTCTAGTGATGTACCGCCAGCTCCTGCGGTGAGTTCTGAAGAAAAGCCAGCAAAATCTGCGATTGAGGGTGAAAAACCCGTGCAAGAGACAAAGTAATAGCATAGAATACGCGCCTGCTTTGCCGACGTGGTGGAATTGGTAGACACGCTATCTTGAGGGGGTAGTGGCGCAAGCTGTACCGGTTCGAGTCCGGTCGTCGGTACCATACACAAAAAGCCTGTCATCGTAAGATGGCGGGCTTTTTACTTTTATGCCTAATTCTTGCTAAAACCTGACAATACCCACTTTGGGGAATTAATCTGTAATTCATGCACCGTTATATTCGGCTGTATAACGAAATAGTGATACAAACAGTGTGTGTTTGGAATCATGCATCACAGACAACCGAGTGGTTTGGAGAGAGCGCTACGGTTTACACCAGGAGTTAGTATGCTAGGAGAATACCTTCCCATTCTCGTTTTTCTGGCAGTTGGTTTTGGCTTAGCAGTGGTATTGCTAGGTTTGGGATTACTCGCAGGTCCGCGCCGACCAGACGCAGAAAAAGATTCACCGTTCGAGTGCGGTTTTCCCGCGTTTGAAGACTCGCGTATCAAATTTGACGTGCGCTACTACCTCGTCGCTATTCTTTTCATCATCTTCGATCTTGAAATCGCTTTTCTGTTTCCCTGGGCGATTGTACTCGACACCATTGGGGTGTTCGGTATCGTGGCGATGGGTATTTTCCTGGCTATCCTGATTGTTGGTTTCATCTACGAGTGGAAAAAAGGGGCACTGGAATGGGAGTAGAGGGAGTTCTGGAGAAAGGCTTCGTTACCACGACAGCCGATGCTCTGATTAATTGGGCGCGTACCGGTTCACTGTGGCCGATGACCTTTGGTCTGGCGTGCTGCGCGGTGGAAATGATGCACGCGGGGGCTTCGCGTTACGATCTAGACCGTTTCGGTATTGTGTTTCGTCCTAGCCCGCGCCAAGCGGATGTGATGATCGTGGCAGGAACGCTGACCAACAAAATGGCTCCGGCGTTGCGCAAGGTCTATGATCAGATGGCGGAACCGCGTTGGGTCATTTCGATGGGGTCTTGTGCCAATGGCGGCGGTTACTACCATTACTCCTACGCGGTGGTGCGCGGGTGTGACCGGATTGTGCCAGTGGATATTTACGTACCCGGTTGCCCGCCAACCGCTGAAGCCCTGCTGTATGGCATTATCCAGTTGCAGAATAAAATTCGTCGAACCAACACGATAGCGCGGTAAGTCATGGCTGTATCACTCGAATTTGTTAAGGATTACGTTAAGGAAGGGTTAGGCGATAAGCTGTCAGCCAGTGTTCTGGCGCACGGCGAGTTGACCTTGGAAGTCGCTGCTGAACATTGGCTGGAAGTGGCGCGTTTCTTGCGGCACGATTCCATGCTGGATTTTGCGCAATTGACCGACTTGTGTGGGGTTGATTACCTCACGTATGGCGATGCGGAATGGGATGTGACCACGGCATCACGTAGCGGTTTTAGCCGCGCCGCACAAGCTACCGAAGCGGATCCATTCGATTTTGATGCGCAGGAGGGGGGTAGCCAGTTTGCGGGTAAACGTTTCGCTGTGGTGATTCATTTGCTGTCGGTAAGCCGTAATCTGCGTATTCGGGTACGCACCCGCTGTGAGGACAACGATTTTCCGGTAGTCGCATCCTTGGTGGATATTTGGAATTCGGTGAATTGGTACGAACGCGAAGCCTTTGATCTGTTTGGGATTATGTTCAGTGGGCACCCGGATTTGCGGCGTATTCTCACCGATTACGGTTTTGTCGGACATCCCTTCCGTAAAGATTTCCCGCTCATCGGGCAGGTCGAAATGCGCTATGATGCGGAACAAAAGCGGGTGATTTACGAGCCTGTATCCATTGAGGCGCGGGTGTTAGTGCCGCGCACTATCCGCGCTGAGCAGCGTTTTTCCCCAGCCGTGGAGCGTGAAAACTAATGCCTGAAATTCGCAATTTTACGCTGAACTTTGGTCCGGCTCACCCCGCTGCGCACGGTGTGCTGCGTCTGGTGCTGGAAATGGACGGTGAAACCATTGTGCGTGCTGACCCGCACATTGGCTTGTTGCACCGTGGCACTGAAAAGCTGGCAGAAAGCAAACCGTATAACCAAAGCATCGGTTACATGGATCGCCTCGATTACGTGTCAATGATGTGCAATGAACACGGTTACGTGCTGGCGATTGAAAAGCTGTTGGGGATTACACCGCCAGAACGTGCGCTCTACATTCGCACGATGTTTGATGAAATTACCCGTATTCTCAATCATTTGCTGTGGATTGGCGCACACGCGCTGGACGTGGGGGCAATGACCATGTTCCTGTACGCTTTCCGCGAACGTGAAGATTTGATGGATGCGTATGAAGCGGTGTCAGGGGCACGTTTGCACGCCACGTATTACCGTCCGGGCGGTGTTTACCGCGATTTGCCGGATTCCATGCCGCAATTTTTGCCCAACCGTTTCCGCACGGAAGCCGAAGCTAAGCGTTTGAATGCTAATCGTGGTGGTTCGTTGCTGGATTTCTTGGAAGATTTCACCAAGCGTTTCCCCGGTTATGTGGATGAGTACGAAACCCTGCTGACTGACAACCGTATTTGGAAACAGCGTCTGGTCGGGATTGGCGTGGTGTCACCTGAACGCGCCCTGCAACTTGGCTTTACCGGTGCGATGTTGCGCGGTTCGGGCGTGGAATGGGATTTGCGTAAGAAGCAACCGTATGCCGCCTATGACAAGATGGATTTCGATATTCCGGTGGGAACGCATGGCGATAGCTATGACCGCTATTTGGTGCGGATCGAAGAAATGCGCCAATCCAATCGCATTATCAAGCAATGCATTGACTGGTTGCGCGTTAACCCCGGCGAAGTCATGTTGGATGAGAGTAAAATTGCGCCGCCGAAACGTGCTGACATGAAGCAAGGTATGGAGGCCTTGATCCAGCATTTCAAGTTGATGACCGAGGGCTATTGCTTGCCAGAAGGCGAAGCGTATGCCGCTGTAGAACACCCTAAAGGTGAATTTGGTTGCTACATCGTCTCGGATGGCGCGAACAAGCCGTACCGTTTAAAAGTGCGTGCGCCAGGGTTTGCGCATTTATCCGGTTTGGATGAAATGGCGAAAGGTCACATGCTGGCTGATGTGGTGGCGATTATCGGCACTCAAGATATTGTTTTCGGGGAGGTTGACCGTTGATGACTGAACATCCTATTACGATGCTCAAGCGCAAAAGCGACTTGCTCAGCCATCACGAGCGTGAAGACATTGATCGCTGGTTAGCCCGCTATCCGGCGGATAAAAAGCAATCGGCACTGCTGGCGGCGTTACGTGCGGTGATGCACGAAGACCGTTATTTATCTCGCGAGAAAATGGATGCGGTGGCAGATTATTTAGGTTTGCCCGAAATTGCGGTGTATGAGGTTGCCAGTTTCTATTCCATGTACGAACTGGATAAGAAAGCCGCTGCAAAATACAGCATTTCAATTTGCACCAATGTGTCCTGCATGTTGTGCGGTTCGGACGCGATTCTTGAGCATGTTGAAAAAAAGTTAGGCATTAAGTTGGGCGAATCCACTTCCGATGGCAAATTCTTCCTCAAAGTCGAAGAAGAGTGCCTCGCCGCGTGCAGCAGTGCGCCCATGATGCAGGTTAACCACGTGTACCACACCCATCTCACCCCTGAAAAAGTGGATGAGATTTTGGACGGACTGGAGTAAGCACATGGCAAATCAAGTCTGTTTCATTACCACCCAATTCGGCGACCAAGCCAATACCTTGGAAAGTTACCTCAAAGTGGGCGGCTATCAGGCATGGCGCAAAATTTTGGCTGAAAAGACCCCGCCGGAAGCAATCATTGAAGAAATCAAAGCTTCCGGTTTACGCGGGCGCGGCGGTGCGGGTTTCCCCACCGGCATGAAGTGGAGCTTTATGCCGCGCAATATGCCGGGGCAAAAATACATCGTCTGCAACTCGGACGAATCCGAACCGGGTACGTGCAAAGACCGCGACATTTTGCGTTTCAACCCGCACGCGCTGGTGGAAGGCATGGCGATTGCCGGTTACAGCATTGGCGCAACCGTCGGTTATAACTACATGCGCGGCGAATTTATGGATGAACCGTTCATCCATTTTGAGCAGGCGGTGAAAGAAGCCTACGAATTGGGTTTGCTGGGCAAAAATATTCAGGGCAGCGGTGTTGATTTCGACCTGTACGGCACGCTCGGTGCGGGGGCGTATGTGTGCGGCGAAGAAACTGCTTTGCTGGAATCGTTGGAAGGCAAAAAAGGTCAACCACGTTTCAAGCCGCCATTTCCGGCGAGTTTCGGTCTGTACGGTCGCCCAACCACGATTAATAACACGGAAACGCTATCCTCTATTCCGGTGATTATGCGCAACGGCGGCAAGTGGTTTGCCGATTTGGGTGTGAAGAATTCCGGTGGTGAAAAGCTGTTTTCGATGTCTGGGCATTTGAACAATCCCGGCAATTTCGAGATTCCGATGGGAATGCCGTTTCCTGAACTGCTGGCGTTGGCTGGCGGGGTGCGCAATGGACGCAAGCTCAAAGCGGTGATTCCGGGTGGTTCGTCCGTTCCGGTGTTACCGGGTGAGGTGATGATGGGTTTGACGATGGATTATGACACCATTGCCAAAGCGGGTTCCTACCTCGGTTCGGGCGCAGTCATCGTGATGGATGACAGCACCGATATGGTCAAAGTGTTGCAACGTATTTCCCGCTTTTATTTCTCCGAATCTTGTGGGCAATGCACGCCGTGTCGCGAAGGCACTGGCTGGTTATACCGGATGTTGACCCGCATTGTGGAAGGCAAGGGCAAAATGGAAGACGTGACGCGGCTTGAAGAGATTTCCCACAATATCGAAGGTCGTTCCATTTGTGCCTTGGGTGAAGCGGCGGCGATGCCGGTGTGGAGTTTCGTCAAGCATTTCCGTGAGGAATTTGAATATTACGTCAAGCACGGACGTAGCATGGTGGGACAGGGGTAACACATGGCAGAAGAATTCGTCACCATCGAAATTAACGACCAGCCGGTTCAGGCTCGCAAAGGTGCGATGCTGATTGAAGTGGCTGATGATAATGGCATTAGCATTCCGCGTTTTTGCTACCACAAAAAGCTCTCGATTGCTGCTAACTGCCGCATGTGTTTGGTGGAAATGGAAAAGTCGTGGAAACCCGTTCCCGCTTGCGCCACGCCCGTGAATGCTGGCATGAAATTCTGGACGCGCTCCGACAAAGCCAAGAACGCGCAGAAAGGCATTATGGAATTTCTGCTGATCAACCATCCGCTGGACTGCCCGATTTGCGACCAAGGCGGCGAATGCGAGTTGCAGGATGTGTCCGTCGGCTACGGTAGCAATAAATCGCAATACGCCGAAATCAAGCGTGTCGTTAAAGACAAAGACATTGGCCCGTTGATCGAAACCGAAATGACCCGCTGCATCCAATGCACCCGCTGTGTGCGCTTCGGCGACGAAATTGCCGGGATGCGCGAAATGGGCGGGGTAGGGCGCGGCGACCGTCTGGAAATCGGCACTTACATCGAAAAATCGCTCAAGTCCGAACTCTCCGGCAATGTGATTGACCTCTGCCCTGTGGGTGCGTTGACCGCGAAACCGTCACGTTATAAAGCACGGGCGTGGGAAATGGTGGCGCATGATGCGATTGCCCCGCACGATTCGGTGGGTTCACACCTTCAAGTTCATACCTTCCGTAAAGAAGTGGTGCGGGCAGTACCGCGTGAAAATGACGCGATAAACGAGTGCTGGATTTCTGACCGTGATCGTTTCAGCTATCAAGGCATTGCAAGCCCTGATCGTATTACCAAGCCAATGCTCAAGCGTGACGGGCATTGGTATGAAGTGAGTTGGCAACGAGCGTTGGATGCGAGCGCGGAAATTTTACGAGCGGCTGACCCAGCGCGTACTGGTGCAGTGGCAAGTGCGACTTCCACAGTAGAAGAGTTGTATTTGTTTCAACGTTTAATGCGCGGTTTGAATATTCGCAATATTGACCACCGTGTACGCCAAAGTGATTTCAGTGACCAAAGTGCTGCACCGCTTTGCCCATCATTGGGAATGCCCATTGCGCAATTGGAACAGCAAAACGCGGTATTTTTGATTGGCTCTAATGTGCGCCAAGAACAGCCATTACTGAATTACCGCATCCGTAAAGCCGCGTTGAAAGGTGCGGCAGTGATGGCGTTGAATCCGCGAGCCTTCGATTTTAACTTTGATGTAGCCCAGCAAGCGGTTGCTCCGGCAGATATGCTGCAAGCCCTGCAAGCGATGGCGAATGATCCTGATAATGCGGTGATGGCAACGCTTAAAAAGGCGGAACACGCGACGGTATTGCTGGGCAATGTCGCCGTTCAGCATCCTGATTTTGCGGCATTACGCGGCTTGGCTTTCACGATTGCTGAACAAACGGGCGCAACCTTTGGTTATTTGGCGGAAAGTGCGAATAGTGTGGGTGCGTGGGTGGCAGGTGTTGTGCCGCACCGTTTATCGGCGGGGCGTGAACTCAAACAAGCGGGTGTGCCGGTTGGTGAGTTCCTCAGTGAAAATACCCGCACGTTCGTGTTGCTGAATACCGAGTTGGCAGATTTTGCAAATCCGCAACAAGCGATGAAAGCGTTAAGTGCAGCGGAAAACGTGATGGTGATTGCGCCGTTTGCGGATGATACCACGCGCAAATACGCGACGGTGTTATTACCTAGTTCGACGTTTGCGGAAACTTCCGGTACGTTCGTTAATGCAGCGGGACAGTGGCAAAGCTTTAAGGGCGCGACTGTGCCACCAGGTGAGGCGCGACCGACTTGGAAAGTGCTACGGGTGTTGGGTAATACGGTGGGTGTGCCTGAGTTTGATTGGGTAGCCACCGAAGAAATTGTTGCTGAGTTGCACCTTGAATTGGATGGTGTGGCGGTTTGCGACAATCACTACGCCGGTACTGTCAGTAACGACGCAACATCTTGTGTGACTGTGGTGGATGGCGCATTTCAGCGCATCGGTGACGTAAACATGTATCGTGTTGACCCACTGGTACGCCGTGCGAAAGCCTTGCAAGCGATGATTTCTCCAGCAGCGGTGCAGTTGAATCCGCAAGATGCCGCCAAGCTGAAGGTGGCGGCTGGTGATGCGCTGAAAGTGTCGCAAGGTGCAGTGACCATCACCTTACCAGCGGCATTGGATGATGGCATTCCTGTCGGTTGCGCCGGTTTACCGTCGGGCATTGAAGTATCCAACGTGTTGGGCGCGGCTTTCGGTGCGCTTCAGATAACAAAGGCAGGTTAGGGGAATGATGGAAATACTCGCAAATTTCTTCGGTGCCTTCCTCCCTGAGTGGATGGTGACGCTGCTAATCATTCTGATCAAAGTCGTGGCAATTGTGCTGCCGCTGATTTTGTTGGTGGCTTACGCGACGTATGCCGAACGCAAAATTATCGGTTATATGCAGGTGCGCGTGGGGCCGAATCGGGTCGGTTTCAAAGGTCTGTTACAGCCGTTTGCGGATATGTTTAAGCTGATTTTTAAGGAAATTGTGATTCCTGAAAGATCCAACCGCTTTTTGTTTTTGATTGCACCGTTGTTGGCAATGGGACCTGCATTTGCGGCGTGGGCGGTGATTCCATTCAGTGATGGCATGGTGTTGGCGGATGTGAACGCAGGCTTATTGTTTTTGCTGGCACTGACTTCCTTGGGTGTGTACGGGGTGATTATTGCGGGCTGGGCTTCCAACTCCAAGTACGCGCAACTGTCCGCGCTACGGATTGGGGCGCAAATGGTGTCGTATGAAATTGCGATGGGGTTTGCGCTGGTTGGGGTGCTGATGGCAGCCGGTAGCTTGAACCTCGGCGACATTGTGCGGGCGCAATCCGGTAGCATTTTTAGCTGGTTTGTGTGGCCGTTGTTTGGCTTGTTCTTGGTGTATTTCATTGCGGGGGTGGCAGAAACCAACCGTGCGCCGTTTGACGTGGCGGAAGGGGAGTCCGAGATCGTGGCGGGTTTCCATGTGGAATATTCCGGCATGGCGTTCTCGATTTTCTTCCTCGCGGAATACGCGAATATGTGGCTGATTGCTGCACTGACTTCGTTGATGTTCTTGGGTGGGTGGTTGTCGCCGTTCCAAGGGCTGACTTTCTTGACGGGTATGCCGGTATTGGGCTGGGTGTTTGGTGATGGTATCCATTGGTTGCTGTTGAAAGCCTCGTTTTTTATGCTGCTGTTCTTTTGGTTCCGCGCCACGTTCCCGCGTTACCGTTATGACCAAATCATGCGCTTGGGGTGGAAGATTCTGATCCCGATAACCTTGGTGTGGATTTTTGCGGAAGGGCTGGCGATTGCGCTGGGCTGGAAACCGTGGCTGTAAGGAGACTGATATGAGTTTCAACTGGAAACATTATTTCAAGACGTTCAGCCTGAAAGAATTGATGCAGGGCATGGGCGTGACGGGGAGGTATTTCTTCGAGCGCAAGCTGACGATCCAGTACCCGGAAGAGAAAACGCCGATTTCTAACCGTTTTCGCGGGCATCACGCGCTGCGGCGTTACCCGAACGGCGAAGAGCGTTGCATTGCCTGCAAATTGTGCGAAGCGGTTTGCCCCGCACTGGCAATCACAATTGATTTGGAAGAACGCCAGGATGGTACACGCCGTACCACGCGCTATGACATAGATATGTTTAAGTGCATTTACTGCGGTTTCTGTGAGGAAGCCTGCCCGGTGGATGCGATTGTGGAAACCAATATTTTCGAGTATCACTTTGAAAATCGTGGTGAAAATATTCAAACCAAAGCCAAATTGCTGGCAATCGGTGACAAGCACGAAGCTGAGATTGCCAAGATGAAAGCCGCTGATGCGCCGTACCGTTAAGGGGATGACATGACATTTGAGCAGATTATCTTTTACCTGTTTTCCGCTGTCTTAGTGGCAGCGGCAGTGGGGATGGTGACGGTACGCAACCCCGTGTATGCGGCGTTGTACCTGATTTTGAGCTTTTTCACCAGTGCCGCGTTGTGGTTGCTGTTGGAGGCGGAATTCCTCGGCTTGGTGCTGGTATTGGTGTACGTCGGGGCGGTAATGGTGCTGTTCCTGTTCGTGATCATGATGCTGGACTTGAATCTTGATCCTTTGAAAGAGGGTTTTGCGAAATATGCGCCTGCTGGGTTTTTAGTGGCGGCAGTGATTGCGGTGGAAATGATTCTGGTGCTGCAAAGTGCGCCGTTTCAGATGGCGACACCGCTGAACCCGCCTCCGGCGAATAATACCGAAGCTCTAGGTTTGATTTTATACACTGATTATGTTTATCCATTTGAAATTGCGGCGATAATTTTGTTGGTGGCGATTATTGCGGCGATTACCTTGACGCTGCGCCGCCGCCCGGATTCGCGTAAACAAGACATTAGTCAACAGGTGCAGGTGAAGCGGGCAGACCGTGTACGTCTGGTGAAGATGAAAGCCGAAACCAAGGAGCAAGCATGATCCCTTTGTCGCATTTCCTGATTGTGGCGGCGTTGCTGTTTGCGATCAGCATCGCAGGCATGATTATCAACCGTAAAAACGTGCTGATCTTGTTGATGTGCATCGAGATGATGTTGCTGGCGGTGAACCTGAATTTTATCGCGTTTTCCCATTATTTGGGGGATATGGCAGGGCAAGTGTTCGTGTTCTTTATCCTCACGGTGGCGGCAGCGGAAGCGGCAATTGGCTTGGCGATTTTGGTGGTCTTGTTCCGTAACCGGCGCACGATCAGTGTTGAACAACTGGATGCGATGAAGGGGTAAGCGATGGAAGCAATTTATCTGGCTATTCCGCTTGCACCGTTGTTTGGGGCGATTGTTGCGGGGCTGTTTGGGAAAAAGATTGGGCGTGCAGGGGCGCATTGGGTCACGATTTTGGGCGTGGCGGTGGCGTTTGTGCTGTCGGTGTACGTTGCCTATGACGTGATGGGCAATGGCAATGTGTATAACGGCACGGTGTATACGTGGGCTGAAATCGGCAAAATCCGTTTTGAAATCGGTTTCATGTTGGATAACCTCAGTACCATGATGATGCTGGTGGTGACGTTTGTGTCGTTGATGGTGCATATTTATACGATTGGTTACATGCACGATGACCCCGGTTATCAGCGTTTCTTTAGTTATATTTCGTTGTTTACGTTCTCGATGCTGATGCTGGTGATGAGTAACAACTTTATGCAGTTATTCTTCGGCTGGGAAGCGGTCGGGCTGGTGTCGTATTTGTTGATTGGTTTCTGGTATAAAAAAGACACCGCGATTTACGCGAATATGAAGGCGTTTTTGGTGAATCGGGTGGGGGATTTTGGATTTTTGCTGGGGATCGCCGTGGTTTTGATGTACTTCGGCACTTTAAATTATGTGGAAGTTTTCGCACGCGCACCCAAGTTGGTGGGAGCGGAGATAACGATTGTTGGGGATACTAAGTGGGGTGTGTTGACACTCGCTGCTATTTTATTATTCATCGGGGCAATGGGTAAATCGGCGCAAGTACCGTTGCATGTGTGGTTGCCCGATTCGATGGAGGGTCCTACACCTATTTCAGCCTTGATTCATGCGGCAACGATGGTAACAGCAGGTATTTTTATGGTGGCACGGATGTCACCCATTTTTGAAATGTCGGATACGGCGCTGAATCTCATTCTGATTATTGGCGCAACCACTGCGTTCTTCATGGGGCTGATTGGGATTGTGCAGAATGACATTAAGCGGGTAGTGGCGTATTCCACTTTGTCGCAGCTTGGGTATATGACGGTCGCTTTAGGGGCGTCGGCCTATTCAGCGGCAGTATTCCATTTGATGACCCATGCCTTCTTTAAGGCATTGTTATTCTTGGCGGCTGGTTCGGTGATTATAGCGATGCACCATCAGCAGGATATTCGCAAAATGGGTGGTCTGAAAAAGTATATGCCGATTACGTATTGGACGGCTTTAATTGGTTCCTTGGCATTAATTGGCTTCCCCGGTTTCTCTGGTTTCTTTTCCAAAGACTTAATTATTGAGGCGGTACATGAATCGAATCTGTGGGCGGCTGGTTACGCTTACACGTTGGTATTGTTAGGGGTGTTTGTCACCGCTTTTTACAGTTTCCGTATGTTCTTCCTAGTGTTCCACGGCAAAGAGCGTTTTGACACGCATGATCATGGACACGGTCATGATGATCACGGGCATCATGGGCACGGTGGTAAGCCGCATGAGTCACCTTGGGTGGTCACGGTTCCTTTGATTGCCTTGGCGATTCCGTCGGTGTTTGCTGGGTATTTGTTGGATCCGATGGTGGTGGGTGCATTTTTTAAAGATGCAATATTTGTCAATGATGCCGCACATGGTTTTGATCCGGGTTTGAAAAGTTTGCTGTCAGCACATTTGGCGATTGAAAACATCAGTGCTGCTTATCATGGGGTGGTCGGTTTTATTGTTCATGGTTTAATGATGCCGCCTTTCTGGTTGGCAATGGCAGGTTTGGCTGCCGCTTGGTTTATTTACCTGAAAGATGATTCACTGGCACGCTGGGCTTATGACAAATTCCGTTGGCTGCATACCTTGTTGGATCGTAAATATTATTTGGATGATTTTAATCAGAGTGTGTTTGCGAAAGGCTCTGTCAGTCTGGGGAACGGGCTGTGGGCTTTCGGCGAGCGTGTGATGATTGATGGTTTTGTGGTGAATGGCGCAGCAAAAGTAGTCGGATGGTTTTCGGGTGTGATGCGTCATCTTCAGACCGGATATTTGTATCACTACGCCTTTTCGATGGTGGCTGGCATCTTGTTGATGCTTACTTGGTTTTTATTTTCCTAAACCCGTTGGCTTTAACTGGAATTGCACATGCTTGATTTGCCAATACTGAGTTTGTTGATCTGGTTGCCGATTATCGGTGGCTTGGGTGTATTAATTGTGGGCGATCGTTCTGGCGCTAAACAGTTTGCACTGGGAATTGCGTTACTGACGTTTGTGATTAGCTTGCCCTTGTATACACACTTTACCCCCGGTACTGCTGAGATGCAGTTTGTGGAGCTTATCCCTTGGGTTGAGGCGTTTAACATTAATTACCATCTGGGCGTGGATGGCATTTCCATGCCGTTGATTCTGCTGAATACCTTTATTACGGTGATGGTGGTGGTTGCGGGCTGGGAAGTGATTACCTATCGAATTTCTCAATACATGGCAGCTTTTTTGATTATGGCGGGGATTGTCAATGGGGTATTTGCGGCGCTGGATGCGATGCTGTTCTATATCCTGTTTGAGGCAATGTTGATTCCGCTGTTCCTGATCATTGGGATTTGGGGCGGTGCGCGTCGGGTGTACGCCACGATTAAGTTTTTCTTGTATACCTTCTTGGGTTCAGTGTTTTTGCTGATCAGTTTGATCTACCTGTATCAATTAGGCGGTAGTTTCGCGGTGGCGGATTTGCATAAATTGCCGATTGATAGTGTGCCACAAACGTTAATTTTCTTGTCATTCTTATTGGCTTTTGGGGTGAAAGTACCCATGTGGCCAGTGCATACCTGGTTGCCGGATGCGCACGTGGAAGCACCAACCGGTGGTTCAGTCATTTTGGCAGCGATTACGCTGAAAGTAGGTGGTTATGCCTTCTTGCGGTTTGCCTTGCCAATCGTGCCTGATGCGGCAGCGCAGTTGGATTGGCTGGTGATTTTCATGTCATTGACAGCGGTGGTGTACATCGGCTTTGTGGCATTGGTGCAGCAGGACATGAAAAAGCTGGTGGCTTACTCGTCTATCGCGCACATGGGGTTTGTGACGTTAGGCTTTTTTGCGATTTATGGCATTGCCAAGAGCCAGAATGTTGACGGTGCGATGAGTAGCGCGATCTTAGCGATCCAAGGCGGTATGGTGCAAATGGTTTCGCACGGTTTTATTTCTGGCGCGATGTTCTTGTGTATCGGGGTTTTGTATGACCGTATGCATACCCGTGACATCAATGCCTACGGTGGGGTTGCTAATCAAATGCCGATGTTCGCGGCTTTCTATGTGCTGTTTGCGATGGCGAATACCGGCTTGCCGGGTACGTCGGGGTTTGTGGGTGAATTCATGGTGATTTTGGCAAGTTTCCGCGCGAATCCGTGGATTGCGTTTGCGGCAGCAACGACCTTGATTGTGGGGGCTGCTTATACGCTGTGGCTGGTCAAACGGGTCATGTTTGGTGAAGTGAAAAACGCGGAAGTGGCTGCTTTGCAGGATATTGGGCGACGTGAATTTTGGATGTTGGCAGTATTGGCGGGTGCGGTATTGTTACTGGGCTTATGGCCTCAACCTTTGACGGATGTGATGGAAGTGTCAATCGAAAATCTGTTGTCTCAGGCGTTGCAGAGTAAGTTGTGCGCTGGGCTTGCGGGGGGGTGCTAATCATGAATATTGCAATTGCACTGCCGGAAATTTTTCTGCTGAGTACGGTCTGCCTGATTTTGCTGCTTGATGTGTTTCTGCGTAAAGATTGTCGCATGGTGACGTATCTATTGGCTCAGGTGGCGTTGTTGGCAACTGCCTTATTGGCTTACAGCGCGATGGATGGTCAGAAAGTGACCGGCTTGAATGGTATGTATGTGCGTGATGATGTGGGTGGTGTCCTGAAAGTCAGTATTTTGCTGTTAACGTTTGCAGTATTTGTGTATGCCCGCAAGTATCTGAAAGACACTAATACGTGGATTGGGGAGTTTTTCTCCTTAGCGTTATTTGCCGTGCTTGGCATGTTGGTGATGGTTTCTGCCAATCATTTGCTGGTGATGTATTTGGGATTGGAGTTGCTGGCGTTGTCGATGTACGCCTTGGTGGCATTTAATCGTGATGATGGGCGTTCCTCTGAGGCGGCAATGAAGTATTTTGTGCTGGGAGCGGTTGCTTCTGGTTTGTTGTTGTACGGGATTTCCATGCTGTATGGCTTGAGCGGAAAGCTGGAGTTTGCTGAGGTAATGGTTTACGTCAGTGCGCAAAATGTGCTGGAAAATATTCCGTTGTTGTTTGCGCTGGTCTTTATTGTGGCGGGTATCGCCTTTAAGTTTGGTGCGGTGCCTTTTCATGTGTGGGTTCCCGATGTGTATCAGGGAGCGCCGACGGCTGTCACCCTGTTTTTGGGGAGTGTGCCGAAACTGGCAGCGTTGGCAATGTTATTGCGGGTACTGGCGGAGTCTATGGGCGCTGCTCAGCCCGGTTGGGCGCAATTGCTCCTAGTGTTTGGGTTGTTATCGGTGTTTTTGGGTAATCTGATTGCGATTGCGCAGTTTAACCTGAAGCGGATGTTGGCTTATTCTACGATTGCGCACATGGGTTTCATTCTGTTGGCGGCGCTGACAGGGACATCGGAAGGTTATAGTGCTGCCCTGTTTTACACGATTACTTATGCCATGATGGCTGCGGGTGGTTTTGCTATTCTGATTTTGCTGGGGCGTGAAGGTTTTGAGGTGGAAACGCTGGATGACTTGAAGGGTTTGAACGAGCGTAATCCGTGGTATGCCTTTCTCATGATGGTCTTCTTGTTTTCGATGGCAGGGATTCCGCCAACAGTGGGCTTTTATGCGAAATTGTTCGTCATTGAGTCTGTGATGCAGGCGGGTTATTTGTGGGCTGCGGTGTTCATGGTGTTGATGTCGGTGATCGGGGCGTATTACTACTTACGCGCGATTAAAATGCTGTACTTTGATAAGCCGGAACAAACCGCACCGATTCAGGCTGAACTTGATTTTAATGTGCTGATCAGTGTAAATGGCGTGCTCATGGTGTTGCTGGGAATTTTCCCTGGAGCGCTGATGGGAATTTGTTCAGCAGCAATGGTCGCTAGTCGTTTATGAGTTTATCCGTTTTGCAGTGGGGCTTTCTGGGTCTCGCGTTGTTACTGGCTAATTTGCCTTGGTTAAGTCAGCGCTGTTTTCTTATTTTGCAATGTGAACGCAAATCAGCTTGGTTACGTTTGTTGGAATGGTTTGTATTGTACTTCGTCGTGGGTGCTTTGGCGTTGTTGCTGGAGCAGCGTGCGATGGGAATCGTACACGCTCAGGATTGGGAGTTTTACGTCGTTACCTTGTCTTTGTTTTTGGTATTCGCGTTTCCTAGCTTCATTTATCGCTATGTACGTTAATTTCAGGGTTTATTTCGATAAGGCTTGCAAGGGGCAACCCTTTGCTTTATAGTTCGCTCCTCTGATGCGGGGTGGAGCAGTCTGGCAGCTCGTCGGGCTCATAACCCGAAGGTCGCAGGTTCAAATCCTGCCCCCGCTACCAATTATAAGAAGGCCCCTATCAGGGCCTTTTTTATTATGTGCTACCCAAGAAGGTCACCAAGACGTAATGCAAGAAAGATTAGATGCGCTGATTAATACCACGGTCACCGGTCTCGGTTATGAGTTGTGGGGTTATGAGTACCGTCCACAAACGGAGAGTGCATTGTTACGTATCTTCATCGACTCTGAGCAAGGTATTACGGTAGATGACTGCGGACGTGTCAGCAACCAGTTGAGTGCCGCACTCGATGTGGATGACCTGATTCCTGTTGCCTATATTCTTGAAGTATCTTCGCCCGGAATTGACCGGGTGTTATTCATCCCCGCGCACTATGCTCTGTATGTAGGCAAACACATCAAAGTGCGTACCCGTCTGCCGGTGGAAAAACGCCGTAACTTCGTCGGGAAGTTGAAGGATGCGAACGACACCCACATTTTCATGGAAGTGGAAGGCACAGTCTTTGAGATTCCTTACGATGTTATTGATCGTGGGCGAGTTGTTCTGGATATTCGACCTCAGCGCAAGGGCGGTAAACACGCATGAATAAAGAAATTCTCTACGTTGTTGATGCAGTCTCCAATGAAAAAAATGTCAGCAAGGAATTAATTTTCCAAGCGGTAGAAACAGCGTTGGCAATGGCTACCCGCAAACGTTACGGCATGAACATCGATGCACGTGTCTCGGTAAACCGCCAAACCGGGGATTATGAAACGTTTCGCCGCTGGAAAGTTGTGGACGATGAAGACCCCGATTTTGAAAGCCCTGAACGCCAAATTTTAGAAAGCTATGCCAAAGATCGTGGCTTGAGTGTTGCTGTCGGCGATTACATTGAAGAGGTCGTCCCCTCGGTTGAGTTTGGGCGTATTGCGGCACAAACAGCCAAGCAAGTCATTGTTGCCAAGGTGCGTGAGGCTGAGCGTGAGAAAGTGGTTTCCGCGTATCGGGATAAAGTCGGGCATTTGATCATGGGTGTGGTCAAACGTGCAGACCGCAAAGGTATCGTGTTGGATATGGGGGAAAACGCGGAAGCCTTTATTCCCCGTGAAGAAATGATTCCTGGTGAAATGCTGCACGTTGGCGCACGGGTTAGAGGTTATCTGAAGGAAATTCATCAGGACATGCGCGGTCCGCAGATTATTGTCAGCCGTTCGGATGTGAATTTCCTGATTGAGTTGATGAAACTGGAGGTTCCTGAAGTCAGTCAGGAAATGATCGATATAATGGGCGCTGCCCGTGATGCGGGTTCACGCGCCAAAGTTGCCGTTCGCGCTAATTTGCCGAACATTGATCCGATTGGGGCTTGCGTTGGGATGCGTGGTTCACGTATTCAGACCGTCACCAACGAACTCGGCGGTAAAGAGCGTGTTGACATTGTGCTCTGGAACGAAGACATCGCGACTTACGTAATGAATGCGATGGCCCCTGCTGAAGTACTCTCCATTGTGGTGGATGAGGACAGTAAGAGCATGGATATTGGCGTGGATGGTGAAAAGCTGTCACAAGCCATTGGGCGTGGCGGGCAAAATGTACGCCTTGCCAGCGACCTGACGGGCTGGACACTGAATGTCATGAGCGTGGAAGAAGCCGAAGCCAAGACTCAAGCGGAGCAACAATCCATCATCAACCTGTTCATGGAAAAACTGGATGTTGATGAGGAAGTGGCGGTAATTTTGGTGGAAGAAGGTTTCTCTTCACTGGAAGAAGTGGCTTACGTGCCAATTGAAGAATTCATGGCAATTGAAAGCTTTGATGAAACGATTATTAATGAATTGCGTGACCGCGCTCAAACCGCATTGTTGTCGCAAGCCATTTCTCAGGATAGCCACTTGCCAGCGGCAGATCTCCTACACATGGAAGGCATGGATGATGCCTTGGCCTTTAAGTTGGCAACCCAGGGCATTTGCACGATGGAAGATTTGGCAGAACAATCCGTGGATGAACTCATGGAATTGGCTGGCATTGATGGGGCGCGTGCTGCCAGTTTGATTATGAAAGCCCGTGAGCCTTGGTTTGCGGACGATAAAGCAGAAGCTTAATTCTGCGGGAGGAAGAAATACATGTCGGACATAGCAGTCAAAAAACTTGCCGAGATAATCAACGCTCCCGTCGAAGTTCTGCTCAAGCAGTTACAGGACGCAGGTATTCATGTGAATGGTCCTGATGCTTGGATTACTGATGCACAGAAACTGAAATTGTTGGCACATATCCGTCAAGGTACCGCCCCGGTCAGTAGTGGTGGCAACAAGATTACCATTAAACGGCGTTCAACCAGTGAAATGAGCGCGGGTGCGGGTGGTGCGCGTAATAAAACGGTGAATGTTGAAGTTAGGCATAAGAAAACCTTTGTTCCCGGTTCCGTCGCCAAAGCGACCGAGCAGCAGGGTGCGGTTGAAATGCCGCCCAGTAGTGGTGCATCTGTTACTGGTGGAGCGCGTCTGAGTCGAACCGAAGAATTGGCACGTCAGTTATCGGCTGAGCGTCAGGCGCGTGAGTCTGCTGTGCACAAATCCGGGAAGGATCGTCGCCAACTGGACAGCACGCGCATGGAGCAACGTCAGGCAGCGCCAACACCAGCAGCGCAGCCAATGCCAGCAACACCATCAACCCCAGCACCAGCCCCTGCCACAATGATCAGTGACACGGTTGTTACGCCGGTGAAACCAGTAGTCACGCCACCTGCTCCAGTTACCGTTGTTAAGGCTGAGGTGCTTACCTTAAAACCTGAGGTTATTGTACCTGTTGTCAAGCCGGTAGTGGCATCCCCTGTTAAAGTAGCTGCACCACCTGCAATACCGGGTGCTGCCAACCCCTCCGGTGTTGAATTAACGGAAAATTTAACGGCGCGTGAGCAACGTGATGTTGTTGCTGCTGCTGCACGTGAAGAAGCAGCAACAGCGCTGAAGCGCCGCCCTTCAAAGTTGAAGCCTAAGCCAACGCTTGCGCCGCGAGAAGTGGCTGATGTCAGCGAGCCGGAAGCAGAGAAACCGATTGTTGCCGATGCCCTCGTCGAGAAATACACGGAAGTGATAGCGTCTGACGATAAACGTACCGAGAAAAAGTCCTCTAAAGCTAAGGTGGCAGGGCGTGGCGGACGTGAAGAGTTGCATGTTCCCGCAGCAGGTGGCGGTCGTCCCGGTAAAAAGAAAGGCGGCGGTGGGCGACGTGATGCCTTCAAGCCTGACCCACGGCAGCAGCAAAGTAATGCCAAACACGGTTTTGAAAAACCAACCGCGCCGGTTGTCAAGGAAATCGAGATTCCAACGACTATCGTTGTGTCTGACTTGGCACAAAAGTTAGCTATCCGTGCCACCGACATCATCAAGGCGATGATGAAAATGGGCATGATGATGACCATCAACCAAGCCATCGATCAAGATACCGCGATTCTGGTGACAGAAGAGTTAGGTCACAAAGCCAAGCCGATGCAGGAAATGGATGATGCGGCCCTGTTGGCGGCGATGATCGGGCAGGATGCCACCGAATACAAAGCAGAGCCGCGCCCGCCTGTCGTTACCATCATGGGGCACGTTGACCACGGTAAAACATCCTTGCTCGACTATATCCGTAAAACACGGGTAGCAGCCGGTGAAGCGGGGGGGATTACCCAGCATATCGGCGCTTACCACGTCGACACGGCTCATGGCACGGTCACTTTCCTTGATACGCCAGGGCATCAGGCGTTTACCCAAATGCGCGAGCGTGGTGCAAAAGTCACCGATATTATTATCCTGATTGTTGCTGCTGATGATGGTGTGATGCCACAGACTAAAGAAGCCATCAAGCACGCGAAAGCGGCAGGTGTGCCAATGGTGGTGGCGATTAATAAAATCGACAAACAAGGTGCAGACATTGACCGGGTATTGAGCGAACTTTCCCAGCAGGAGGTGAATACCGAAGCGTGGGGCGGTGATGTGCCGGTTGTGCAAATTTCCGCAAAAACCGGGCAGGGCATTGACGCTTTGCTGGAAACCTTGCTGCTAGTCGCCGAGGTGCAGGAATTGACTGCGCCTGTGGATGCGCCTGCTACCGGTCACGTGATCGAAGCCAGTATCGAGAAAGGTCGCGGTGCGGTTGCTACCGTTTTAGTGCGTAGTGGTACTTTGCGGCGCGGTGATTTGCTGCTGTGCGGTTCCGAATACGGCAAAGTTCGTGCGATGTTCGACGAAAACGGTCGTCCGGTGAAAGAGGCGGGTCCATCCATTCCGGTTGCGGTACTGGGTCTTTCCGCTGCACCTGAAGCAGGTGATGAAGTTGTGGTGCTGAACGATGAGCGCAAAGTCCGTGAGATTGCGGAATTGCGCCGTGAGAAACAACGTGATACCCGTTTTGCTGCCCAGCATGTGAGCAAGTCGGAAGACTTCTTCACGCAAGTGAGGGCGAGTGAACGTGCGCAGGTTAACGTGTTAATCAAAGCGGATGTACAGGGCAGTGTGGAAGCCTTACGCAATGAATTGCTCAATCTTTCAACCGATGAGGTCGAGGTGCGGGTGGTGGCTGCTGGCGTGGGTGGTATCAGTGCCAGCGACGTTGACTTGGCAACGGCATCCAAAGCGACCATGATTGCGTTCAATGTGCGTACCGATGCTACCGCGCGTAAAACTGCTGCGGACAACGGTGTGACGATTCGTTATTACAGCATCATTTACGAAGTTATCGACGACATTAAGTCGGTCATGAGTGGTCTGTTGTCGCCGGAAGTGCGTGAAGTCTTTGTCGGTTTGGCGGAAGTGCGTGATGTCTTCCGTTCTTCGGCATTGGGTCAGGTTGCCGGTTGCTTGGTGGTCGATGGTGCCATGCGCCGTAGCCTGCCGATTCGCGTGTTGCGTGATAATGTGGTGATTTTCAACGGCGAGTTGGAATCCTTGCGCCGCCACCGTGATGACGTGAAAGAAGTCCACATGGGGACGGAGTGCGGTATCGCGGTGAAAGACTACAACGATGTGCGTAAAGGCGACCAGATCGAATGTTACGAACGTGTTGAAGTGGCGCGGAAGATTTAAACTATGCCCAGTCATCATTCACGACCTCAAGGCTTTGCCCGTGCTGATCGGGTCGGCGAGCAAATCCGCCGCGATTTAGCCATCCTGATTCGCGATCGAGTTAAAGACCCGCGCGTTGGGATGGTAACGTTGCTGGATGTGGAGGTTTCCAAAGATTTCGCCCACGCTAAAATCTGGTTCGATGCCTTGCAAGCGGATCAGGCGTTAGAGGCGCAGGAAGCCCTGAACCATGCCGCCGGTTTCTTGCGGCGTGAACTGGGGCATTTGTTGAAATTGCGGATGACCCCGGCATTGCACTTCTTTTACGACGATACCCAAACCAAGGGTAATGCCTTGTCGGCGCTGATTGCTAAAGCCGTTGCTTCTGACCGTCATGATGATGAAGCTGATAATGACGCGGCTGATGCGAATAACGGCACGGCTACCCCTTGAGTAAGCGGCGTTTGCGCAAACTGAATGGCATTTTATTGCTGGATAAGGGCTTAGGCGTCTCCAGCAATAAAGCGTTGCAGGATGCGCGTTTCCTGTTTCAGGCGGAAAAAGCCGGGCATACCGGCAGTCTCGATCCGCTGGCTTCCGGTATGTTACCGGTGTGTTTTGGTGAAGCCACCAAAGTCTCCGCTTTTCTACTCGATTCCGATAAGCGTTATCTCACCAAGGCAACCTTGGGGTATGTGAGTACCACGGGTGATGCGGAAGGTGAAAAGCTCAATCCGCGCCCCATTCCTGACATTAGCGATGCGTTGCTGGAAACGGTGCTGGCGCAATTCCGTGGTGAGATTAGCCAAATTCCACCGATGTATTCCGCGCTGAAAAAAGACGGGCAACCGCTCTATAAGCTGGCGCGTCAAGGTGTGGAAGTGGAACGTGCCGCTCGTGCCGTGACGGTTCATGCCCTGCAAGTGCTGTCACGCACCCCCGATTCGCTGACGTTGGATGTGACGTGCAGCAAAGGCACGTATATCCGCACACTGGTGGAAGACATTGGTGAAAAGCTGGGGTGTGGGGCGTATGTGTCGATGTTGCGGCGTGAAGCGGTTGAGCCGTTTGGGGCATTGCGCATGTACACGCTGGAAGAATTACGAGCATTGGCGGAACCTGGCCCTGAAGCTTTAGATGCGTTGCTGTTGCCGTTGGATGCTGCCTTGCCGCACATACCCGCCCTCAACTTGGCTGAAGCCGTGATTGTGCGCTTACGTCAGGGGCAAAAGGTGCGTACCGACGACGCTGACGCCGAATTGCTGCGTTTGTACAGCGAATCCGGCGAATTCATCGGTTTGGGAGAATCCAGCAACGGGGTGATTATTCCCCGGCGTTTATTGGCGTACCCGCCCGCCTCTCCGGTTGCTTAAGGTCGTCACCTTCATTGCGTTTTGCGAATATTGACGATGGTTTTGCAATGCGGGAAGCCACTGCATCCCCAAAATATGCCGTATTTACCTTCACGTTTCACCATGTGCTTGCCACAAGCAGGGCAGGTTTGGCTTGCGCTAAGGGTTTCCTGTGCAGGTGTAGCTTGAGGCGATGGCGTTTCCGCTGAGGTTTCCGGTAATGTGTCCACGCTGGCTTTGGCACGTGCCAGCACTTTGTGCAGCCAGTTTTGCTGCTTTTCCATGAATTGTTCCAGCAACATCTCGCCGCTGGCGACGGCTTCAAGCGCTTGTTCCCATGCGGCAGTCAGGGCGGGGTCTTTCACCGCATTGGGTAACATGCTGATCAGGGCGTTGCCTTTGGGCGTGGCACGGAGCTGTTTCTTTTTGCCTTCACGCTCCAGCAATTTGCGTTGTAACAGCGTTTCGATAATCGCCGCACGGGTGGCTTCGGTACCAATTCCGGCGTTTTCTTTGAGAATCGCTTTGAGTTTGGGGTTCTCAACGTGTTTGGCAATGCCTTTCATGGCTTGAATAAGTGTGCCTTCGGTGTAAGGCGCGGGCGGTTTGGTTTGGCGTTTGAGGCATTCGGTGTCTTGAATTAACACCGTATCCCCCACGTTCAATTGGGGTAAGGCTTGCGTGTCGGCATTAGCGGTTACGTTGCGGGTGTCACCGGGTTCTCGGTAGGCAATTTTCCAGCCTGCTACACGGTCAATCTGCCCCGATGCGCGAAATGGGTAGCCTAAGCATTCCAGTTCGATCACGCTTTGGTCGTATTCGTAAGCAGGGAAAAATTGCGCTAAATAACGTTTACGAATCAAGTCGTAGATAAAGAATTCAGCTTCTGACAGGCGTTCAATGCTGCCTTTGGCAGCGGTGGGAATGATGCCGTGGTGGGCGGTAATTTTGCTGTCATCCCATGCTTTGCTTTTGCGTTTAGGATCGGCTTGTGCGACTAATTCGGACAAATTGCGGTCTGTTTGGGTCAGTGCTTGGAAGACTGCGGCGGCATCCGCGTGTTGGGATGTGGGTAAATAGCCGCAATCGGTACGCGGGTAGGTGGTGAGTTTGTGGGTTTCGTATAAGGCTTGTGCCACATCCAGCACGTGTTTGGCGCTCATGCCCCAGCGTCGTGAAGCTTCCACCTGTAAGCCGGAAAGCTCGTAGGGTAACGGTGCATTCTGGCGTTTGCGTTCGGTGTCGCAGCGCAGTACCTTGGCATCCTGCCTCTTACAGCTTGTTGCCACCTGCTCGGCTAACTGGCTGTCTAAGCAGCGTCCTTCCTCGTCAATGCCTTGTTGCCCTTTTTGCGGAAGCCAGTTGGCTTTGAAGGTTTGTTCAGCAGCATCGGGCAGGCACGCGGCAGTCACATCCCAGTAATCGAGTGGCACGAAATGTTTAATCTGGGCATCGCGATCCACCACCAACCGTAGCGTGGGGGTTTGCACCCGCCCGACACTCAACGCCCCGCTTTTGCCGGTCAGTTGCCCGTTGTATCGCGCGGCTAAGGTGTAGGCACGACTCAAATTCATGCCCACTAGCCAGTCCGCACGGCTACGTGCCAAGCCTGCCTGATACAGGGATTCGGTTGCCTCGCCGGGTTTGAGTTGCGCCAAAGCTTTGCGAATGCTGGCATCATCCAGAGCGGATAACCACAGGCGCGAAATTTGACCGTAATAACGGCACATTTCTAGCACTTCTCGCGCAATCATTTCTCCTTCGCGATCCGCATCCGTGGCAATGACGACGTGTTGGGTTTTGGTGAGCAGGGTTTTGATGACTTTGAACTGTTTTGCCCCGGATTTTTTTACATCCAGTTTCCACTGTTGCGGCAAAATGGGCAGGGATGCAAAATTCCAGCGCTTGTATTGCTCGCCATAAGCATCTGGTTCTGCTTGTTCCAATAAATGACCAAAGCACCAAGTGACGACAATGCCCTGACCTTGTAAAAAGCCATCACCGCGCCCACTTGCACCTAACACGCGGGCAATATCCCGCGCTTGGCTAGGTTTCTCACACAAATACAGCATGGTTATTAACAGTTAAGTGGTTCATCGCCTCCATCATAGGGATTTCCGAAGGCTGCGGCAAACGTGTTGTTAACTTATTGTTAAATGAATTTTCTGTGAAGACTTTTATTTTGTGGTTATGCCTGTTATCCTATCAATACACTCCACTGATCCGGCTACACCCATTAATCCGTATAGTTTCTGACGATTATTGGATTACATGCATTTAATCCAATAATATTAAAAGCTGAATTCAGCTAAGTGCAATCATGAATAAGTCGCAATATAGCGTCCCTGTTTAAATATGTCAGTTGAGGCAATGAATGAGTAAGAAACCTGCTTCAGGAAGTTTTGATATTATCCTGGGTATGGAGCATGTGGGCGGTAGAGATAATCTGTGTTTGTCCTTTGGCTCTGGGCTGTTCAGAAAGCTAGGTTGGGGATCGGGTGACTGGCTGGCGTTTGACACCAGTGAAACTGGGCAAATTTCTTTTAAGCAAGTGGCGGAACCATCAGAAACCGCTTTCAATCTGAGAAAAATCAAACTTCAATCAGGCTTTTATAAAATCTGCTTTTATTCACCCTTATATACCTTTCCTAAAGCAGTCGCATTATCCAAAGAAAAAGCCTCATTCAATGCCAATACTTGGACACTAACCCTGCATATTCCAGATGACTATCACGTTTCTCAAGCGCCAGAGATTCCGCTGATGCGTACTTTAAGTGTTGCTGATATAGCGGCGGCTTTTAGTAAGTTATAATACGTAGGGTGATGCGTAATAGATCAGCGTCGTTTCAGAATGACGAGATGTTGCATATCCAGCTCGAAACTCACCATTTCCCCAATGGCATATTCTTGATGACTAGGCGCGAGCGCGAGAATTTGGCTGTTATCGGCTAAACCCAACGCGTATAGGTACTCTGCACCGCGAAATACTCTTGAGACCACTTTAGCTTTACGGGGTGCATCCGTCACCAGTTTCAGGTCATCCGGGCGAATCAGGACGTCAACAGGGCAATCAGGCTGACAGTCGAGCGGAACCTCACCTTTAACAGCACCGAGCAAGGTTGATACCGTATCATGATTCAAAACAGTGCCTGTAATCAACACCCCCTGCCCAATAAACCCTGCCACAAATTGATTCACAGGGGTATGGTATAAATGATAACCGGTATCCCATTGCTGCAAGCGTCCGCCTTGCAATACGCCAATTTCATCCGCCATTGCAAACGCTTCGTGCTGATCGTGCGTTACCAGAATCGCCGTCATGCCTTCGCGCTTGAGAATATCGCGCACTTCCCGCGCTAACATGTCACGCAATTCCACGTCTTGGCTACCAAACGGTTCATCCAGTAACAGTAAGCGTGGCTGTGGTGCCAAGGCGCGTGCTAAGGCAATCCGTTGCTGCTGCCCGCCAGAAAGTTCGTGGGGGTAACGCTTTTCATATCCCGGCAAGTTTACCAACTCCAGCAATTCCGCTACACGTCGCGTTTTATCTTTGCCCGACTGTTTGCGAATGCCGAAGGTGATATTGTCCGCAATGCTCAGGTGTGGAAACAGCGCGTAATCCTGAAACACCATGCCGATATTGCGTTTTTCCGGTGGTAGATGCACATCGGGTGCACTGATCACCTGATCTTTGAGCGTGATCGTGCCACGGGTGACAGGCTCGAACCCAGCAATTGCCCGCAGCAACGTGGTTTTGCCACAGCCACTAGGCCCCAGTAAACAACCGATTTGCCCGTCTTCTACGGTCAAGTTCACATCATGCACCACCGCATCACTACCGTATTCGATGTGAATATGTTGCAGAATTAACTTGCTCATCAATGCTCCCCAGCCCGTGATTTGCTAATCGAACGGCTCAATACAATCACCGGAATAATCCCTGCCGCCACAATCATCAGCGACGGTAAACTCGCATCCGCCAGCCGTTCATCCGCAGCCAATTCATAGGCCCGCACTGCCAGCGTATTGAAATTGAACGGACGCAAAATCAGCGTGGCAGGCAACTCTTTCAGCACATCCACAAACACCAGCAAAATCGCGGTGAGTAACGAGCCTTTCATCAACGGTAAATGCAGGCGTTGCAACACGCCCAATGGACTCAAGCCTAATGAGCGCCCCGCGTTATCCACTGTCGGTTTAATCTTACCTAAACCCGCTTCCACGGTTTGCAGTGATACCGCCAGAAAGCGCACATTGTAGGCAAACAGCAACGTGAACAGCGTGCCACTCAGCAGCAATCCCACGTTACGGTCGAAAAATTGTTTGCTCAGGTGGTTGAGTTGCGTATCCGCCCACGCAAACGGAATCAGCACCCCAATCGCAATCACCGTCCCCGGAATCGCATACCCCATTGCCGCAACCCGCGATGCAATGCTGACCAGCGGATCATTATTCAGCCGTTTGCCATAGCCCAGAATCAACGCCAGCAACAGCGCGAATACCGCAGCCAAACTCGCCAGCATCAAGCTATGCCAGACCAAATCAATGAAATCACTGTCCAGACCCTTGCTGGCAACTGTAATGCCCCAATGCAGCAACTGCCCCACCGGAATCACAAAACCCAGTAATAGGGGCAGGGCGCATACCAACACCGCAGCCACCGCCATCCAGCCGCGCAAACGAAATTTTGGAATGCGCGAATACTTGCTGGAGGTATGGTGATACCGCGCCCGACTCCGTGACCAGCGTTCCAGCAATATCAGCATGAACACAAACCCCATCAGCAATGCCGCCAATTGCGAGGCGGCGGCGTGATCACCCAAGCCGAACCAAGTACGGAAAATTCCCGTGGTAAAGGTCGAGACGCCAAAATATTGCACTGTGCCAAAGTCCGCCAACGTTTCCATCAGAGCCAACGACAAGCCAGTAATAATTGCCGGACGCGCCAACGGCAACGCCACGCGAAAGAAACTTTGCCACTGATTTGAACCCAATGTGCGACTCACTTCCAATACACAAATGGACTGTTCCAGAAACGCTGCCCGCGCCAACAAATACACATACGGGAACAGCACGAGTGACAGCATGGTGATTGCGCCACCAAGGGAGCGCACATTCGGGAAGTAATAATCGCCATAACCCCAGCCCGTGAGGTCGCGCAACAAGGTTTGCACTGGGCCGGAAAAATCCAGGATTCCCGTGTAAGTGTAGGCGATAATGTAAGCAGGCATCGCCATGGGTAATAGCAATGCCCATTCAAACAGCCGTCGCCCCGGAAATTCACACATGCTATTTAGCCATGCTGCCGGAAGCCCTAACAGCAATACGCCAAACCCCACGCCTAACACCAGCCACAGCGTATTCAGCAAATAATCGGTGAGGACGGTTTCGCGCAGATGCTGCCAAACCTCGGGCGCAGGCACAAACACATAGCCGAATACCGCGAGGATCGGCAACGCAGTAATCAGTGCCATGCTGAGCAGCACGGCACGCCATAAAAGAGGTTTTATTTCCAACCCGCTTTATCCAAAATTTTAACCGCCTCTGCGTTGTTTTTACCAAGTTCGGATAAGTTTACGCTGTCCGCTTTGAATTCGCCCCAGCCTTTGAGCATTTCGCTAGGTGCAATGCCCGCTTTTACGGGGTATTCCTGATTGGCTTCGGCGTACCATTTTTGTGATTCGTCATTAACTAAAAATTCCATCAGTTTGATGGCGTTGTCCTTGTTTTTGGCAGTTTTAGTCACGGCTGCACCGCTGATGTTGACATGTACACCACGATCACCTTCCGCTTGATTAGGCCAGAAGATTGCGACCTTTTCTGCCGCAGCTTTGTCTTCCGCTGCGTCGCCTGTCAGCATTTGCCCGTAATAATACGTGTTGGCAAGGGCGATGTCACACTGCCCGGCAGCAGCAGCTTTGATCTGGTCACGGTCGCCGCCTTCCGGTGGGCGTGCGAAGTTTTTCACAATGCCGTCTGCCCATGCCTGTGCTTTTTCTGCACCGACGGTGGCGATCATCGAGCTAACCATCGACTGGTTGTAAATATTGTCAGAAGAACGTACACAAATGCGACCTTTCCACTTCTCGTCAGTCAGGGCTTCGTAAGTGGAAAGCTCTTCCGGCTTCACTTTGTCTTTGACGTAGAAAATCGGGCGAGCGCGTGAGGTCAGACCAAACCATTGGTTGCTAGAGTCACGCATGGTTTCAGGGATGTTTTTTTGCAGAGTTTCCGATTCGACAGATTGAGTCAGACCCATTTCCACGGCGCGGTACAGGCGACCGGCATCAGCAGTCATTAGCAAATCGGCTGGGGTATTGTCACCTTCGAGTTTGAGACGTTCCAGTAGGGCATCGTCTTTGCCGGTGACGAGGTTTACCTTGATGCCAGTGGATTCGGTGAATTTGTCAAACAGTGGCTTGATCAATTGTTCTTTACGGGAAGAGTAAACATTGATTTCGCCATCTGCCAGCGCGGGGGTAGCGATGCTGGCAACCAGTAATGACAGTGCAATTTTCTTGAACATGGGTTCTGCCTTTTGGGTTTGAATAAGAAAGATTCGCATTATTCATAATTGGTATGAGAATGCAAGCAATTCTTATTTTATTGGTGGTCACACGTTTAGCAGAAGGTTTCCGCAATTTACCTCCGGCGGCGTGTGCTGTTTTGCGCAAGGATCTGGCTGATTAAGGCGTTGGGTAGGGGAACAGGATTTTGCATGAGTGTGTGACGGGGAAGCAGCAGGTGTGGCGGGGTGATTTTTCTGCGTAACATCAGGTTTTAAATCAAGTAAACGGGTTCAGCAGCTTAACGCCTGTTCCCGCGAAGTCATCCACATTGTGAGTTACAACCGTCAAATCATAGAGTAACGCGCTCGCCGCGATCAGCTTATCCAACTCGTGTTCATGATGGGGGACACGCAATCGACCCCACAGTTGTGCGGCATCAGCATCCAGCCCTATGATACGGTCTTGATAGTCGCTTAGGATTTGTGCCAACCATTGTTCCAGTTGGTGCGCCTGCACATGATCGTTACGGTAACGGATCAGTTCAATTCCCCGCCGTAATTCCCCGATAGTTACCACAGAAAGAAAGGGCTTGTCGCCGTTGCTGATGATTCGCTGAAAAAAGGCTTGCACACCCGGATTAGCGCGTTGACCTTTGCGCATTTCGCTAATGACATTGGTATCAAGCAAATACATCGGCAACCTGCTGCTTGCCTTGAATGCGTTCAAAGTCGGCATCCGTTCCCACATTCGGCATAGCCGCCAACACTTCAGCTAGACTGCGCTTTTTCAGTAACAGCAGCACTTCACGCAAGATAGCACGGTGTTCCATCTCAGCACTTCTGCCGTTACGGGCAGCACGTTGCTTGAGTGCTTCGATAATTTCAGGTTCAAGTTTGCGGACGATTAAATTTGCCATCGTTTAACACTCCAGTCAGACAATTGCTATCAATGCTATCACTTTCTGCTCGCTTGAGTGAAGACGTTCTGAAAGCGGCATCAGGGACTGTTGCCTTTGGCACCCCCTTGATTCTGCCGGAAACGGCTGAATAGCGGGCAGAAGCCAGCCCGGCGTTAGCCGTATGAGGTTATGCTGTTGGTCTACCACTGGTATAGATGCGGAGACAATAGTTTTCATGCTATAAGGTCATAAATCTATCAGGGGCTGCAAATGGGCAATCAAATTTATTCGGGTCAAAAAGAAATCCTGCATTCTAAACGGGCTAATATCTATTACCTCGAACACTGCCGTGTCATGGTCAAAGGTGGGCGCGTCGTTTTTCTCACGCCTGCCGACGACGAAAACCAGTATTGGAATATCCCTATCGCCAACACCACGGTGATTTTGTTGGGGACAGGTACATCCCTCACCCAAGCTGCCGTTAGAATGTTGTGCGGTGCTGGTGTGATGTTGGGTTTTAGCGGTGGTGGTGGTA
This sequence comes from uncultured Thiothrix sp., assembly GCA_964420315.1. GTDB lineage: Bacteria > Pseudomonadota > Gammaproteobacteria > Thiotrichales > Thiotrichaceae > Thiothrix. The sequence continues at coordinate 36,805 of CAYQTB010000007.1, forward strand.
CACCGTTATTGGCAGCGACTGAAATTGAATGGCTTTCCCCACAGAGTGAATACCGTCCTACTGAATACCTGCAAAGCTGGATGTCCTTTTGGTTTGATGCGCAGAAGCGGTTAAGCGTTGCCCGCTTTTTGCAAACCAAACGCCTTGCGTTCTTAAATCAGGTGTGGAGCAAGGATAAGGAGTTACGCCGCTACGATTTTGCAGTGGATGACGTTGAGCTGGAACAATCCATCAGGCGTTGTCAGCAAGACATTGGCAATTGTCCTGATGTTACCCAGTTATTGCAGTCAGAAGCACGCTTAACCAAAGCACTCTACAAGTTCGCCGCAAGCCGCACCAATACAACGGCGTTTTTACGTTCACATGACCCGGAAGAGTTGGATTTGGCGAACCAGTTTCTCAACCACGGCAATTACTTGGCGTATGGTTTGGCGGCTACCTGTTTGTGGGTGTTGGGGATTCCGCATGGCTTTGCGGTGATGCACGGCAAGACGCGGCGGGGTGCGCTGGTCTTTGATGTGGCGGACTTGATCAAGGATGCGATTGTATTGCCGCTGGCGTTTATTGCGGCGGAGCAGGGGGCGAAAGAACAGGAGTTTCGCCAGATGTGCTTACAAGGTTTCACGCAACATGAGGCGTTGGATTTCATGTTTGACGTGGTGAAAGAGGCGGCACAACTCGGCGAGTCTTTGTCATGATCGTAACCTTTGTGTCGCAATGCCAGAAAAAGTCCCTCGATATTACCCGCCAAGTGCTGGATGCCTACGCCAACCGCATTGGGGAACGTACTTGGCAAACAGTGATTACACAGGAAGGTTTGAACGCGGTACGTTCGCGCCTCGCTAAAACTGCCCGCAAAACCACAGCGGTATCTTGTCATCGAATGCGTGGCACGAGTCGCACCGAATTGGTGTGGATTGTCGGCAATCGCCGCCAGTTTGATGAGTACGGTAATGTGCCAGTCAACCGTACCCAGCGGGATTTGCACAAGGAAGATTGGGAAGACGACTGGCGTTTCCTGCCGTTGCTGAAAGTGCTGATTGCGCTTGCGGCGTTGTTCCACGATTTTGGGAAGTCGTGGGATCATTTTCAGGGGATGCTGAAAAATCCAGACAACAAAAAGAAACGTGACCCTATCCGGCATGAATGGATTTCGTTATTGCTGTTTAAGGCATTGGTGAATGGCAAAACGGATCAGGAATGGTTAGCGGAGGTCGTCGCGTTAAAGGCAATGAATCCCAAAACCCGTCTGAATTTCATGAAAAAACTGCTGGCGGATGCGTTACCCAGTAAAGCGGATGCGGATTATCCATTTGAGGCAGGTTTTGCTCAGTCACGGTTGGCTACATGGGTAGCTTGGTTGATTGTGACGCACCACAAATTGCCGCGTTTTCAGAAAGACAAAGAACATTATTTTGATAATGGTAGCAAGCCTGCCAAACGCCAGGAGTTGCTGGACTGTATTTCCCGCGAGATGGGTTACATCAAGGACTTTGCTTGGGTGTTTGCCGAGAAAAAGGATTGGAAGTTTGCCAACGGTTTGCCGTTGCTGTCTGACCCGTGGTGTAAAGAAGCAGCGCGTTGGGCGGGTAAAGCGCAAGCTGTATTGAGTTTGCTGGATGAGGCGGAAGTGGTGGAACGCTTGTTACTGACGTTGGCGCGGCTGGCGTTGATGTTGGGCGATCATCATTATTCCTCGCAGGAAAAAGACCCGCAGTGGCGTAGTGATATGCAGCTCTATGCCAATACGGGTAAGGATAAAGAGGGCAATCGTCCTCTTAAACAGCAACTCGATGAACATCTGGTCAAGGTTGCCGATGCCGCGCTGAAAATTGGTCATTTGTTGCCAGCGTTTGAAAAAGCATTGCCGCGAGCGCGGGATGTACGAGCACTACGTAAACCGTCACCGCCTGCCTTTGCTTGGCAGAACAAAGCGGTACAAGCCTTGGCAACCTGGCGCAAAGCACACGCACTGGCGGAGAACGGTTTCTTTGCCGTCAATATGGCGAGTACCGGCTGCGGTAAAACCTTCGCCAATGCCAAAGTCATGGCGGCACTGCATGACGATAACAGCCTGCGTTACAACCTTGCGTTGGGCTTGCGTACCCTGACCTTGCAAACGGGCGATGAATACCGCGATAAGCTCAAGCTCGATAACACGGAATTGGCGGTGTTGATCGGTTCGGCAGCGGTGCGCTTTCTGCATGAACAACGCCAAGATGGGCAAACCGTAGGGAGTGAAGCTGAGGCGGAAACGTCTGGTTCAGCATCGGCGCGTTCCCTGAGCGAAGGCATGGAGATTGTGTACGAAAGTGCCGTGCCGGATGAGCGTTTGAGTACGGTGTTGCGTGATACCAAAAGCAAAAGTCTGTTGTATGCGCCAGTGGTGGTCTCGACCATCGACCACTTGATGTCAGCCACTGAAGGCGTGAATGGCGGGAAGCATATCTTGCCAACCTTGCGGCTGATGTCGGCGGATTTGGTCATTGATGAGGTGGATGATTTTGATCAGCAGGATTTGCCAGCGATTGCGCGGTTGGTGCACCTGAGCGGGATGTTGGGGCGCAAGGTGATGATTTCCTCGGCGACGATTCCGCCTGCGATTGCTGAAGGCTTGTTTCATGCGTATCAGCAGGGTTGGAAGTTGTTTGCCGCGAGTCGCCAGCGCAAAGCGGGGGTAACGGCTTTCTGGTTGGATGAGTTCGGCAATAACGTGCAACGGGTAACGGATGAAGAGGGCTTTCGGTCAGCACATCAAGCCTTTGTCGGCAAGCGTTTGAAAGCCTTGGCACGAGAAACGCAAGTCAGGCGCAAAGCCCGTGTATTGCCTTTGTCACGCGAAGGTATTCAAACCGAAGGTTTGCAGCAGCATTGGTTTCAGCAGGTGTTGAGCAGTGCGATTAGCCTGCATCGGCAATATGGCGTTGAAGATCAGGCGACGGGTAAACGCTTGTCCGTCGGCGTGGTGCGAGTGGCGAATGTTGACCCGTGCATCAACCTGAGCCGCTATTTGTTGGGTTGTGACTTGCCGGAGGATGTGGATATTCGGGTGATGCCGTATCACAGCCGTCAGGTGTTGTTGCTGCGTTCTGAGCAGGAAAAGCATTTGGATAGCGTCCTTAACCGCAAGCAAAACCGCCAACCGCAGGATAATTTGCTGATCAAGCAGCACTTGCAGCATTGCACCAAACCCAACCTGATTTTTATTCTGGTAGCAACGCCTGTTGAGGAAGTCGGGCGTGATCACGATCTGGATTGGGCAGTGATTGAGCCGTCGTCGTTGCGTTCGATTATCCAGATGGCGGGGCGGGTGATGCGGCATCGGGTGGTGAGCGGTTTGGTGGGGGCGAATCTGCTGTTGATGGAGTACAACCTGAAGGGCTTTGTGGGGCAACAAAAAGTGGTGTTCCAGCAACCGGGTTATGAGAGTTCCCGTTATCCGCTGGCGAGTCACAGCTTGAACGATTTGCTGGATACGCAAGCCTTGGCGGAACGGGTCGATGCTGCGCCGCGTATTCAATGTGCGGATACGTTACAGCCCACGACAAGCTTGTCAGACTTGGAACATCAGGTGTTGCAAGGCATCATGACCAAAGCCGACGTCACACCGAGAACCGTGCAGGGTTGGACGCAGGGGGCGTTTTACCTTACCAGTTTGGCACAACAAGTGACGCGCTTCCGCGATTCTGAGCAGGATGAAGCTTACAAACTGCACATTGAGGATGATGAATTGGTGTTGCGTAAGCCGTTTGAAGAGGGTGTGCAAGGCAAGCAAGTGCGTAATGTGCAGATCGAAGCCCTTGAACCGGCGTTGCGGGGGCGGCTGTGGCTGAGTTTGGATTATCCCACTTTGATTGAAGAGCAGCGTCGCACGTTGGGCTATAGCACGCGCCGTACTTGTGAATTTTTGGGCGAGATTCGCCTGCCAGACAAAGAGGGTGAACAGCAGTTTGTGTTTATCCCTGAACTTGGATTT
>CAYQTB010000007.1:40880-44798 GCA_964420315.1 uncultured Thiothrix sp.
ATGACAAACCCGATTGTCGATTTTTTGGAAAAGCGTAAGCAGGATAAGTTGAAAAAGCCTGCAAAACCCGTGGAAGAAATTGAGCAGGAGTTTCAGCTAGCAGTGTGGGGAGCAAACGCCGCAAATCGAGCCTCGCAGCTCAGTTTAGTGTCGCACCCCGGTAAGTTTAGCCACCCTGATGCACGGATTACGCCCGTGTTGTTTACGGGTGAATACGCGCCTGATGGTTATCTGCGTTCCGGTAATGCGAGCGCGGGGCAGGATGTGGTGGGCAATGCAGCAGCGTTGGATGTGTACGCTTTCCTGTCGGTGGTGTTGGACGATGGACGTAGCGTCTTGGAACACTTTGAAGCCAACAGTGCTGAGCTGAAAGCCTTGTTAGCCGTGGGTGAAGAGACGTTTACGGCGTGGCGTAGTGCATTTTTGCAAATCAAGGCGGTGTATGGGGGCGCAAAAACGCATACCAATGTGAAGCAGGTGTATTTTCCGGTAGCTGGGGGGTATCACCTGTTGTCGGTATTGTACCCATCCGGCTTGATGACGGAACACCGCGAACGGTTGCGGCAGATGAAGTTTTCCGATGCGACCAAGGCAGCGCGGGAAGCGCGGCGTAAGGAGCTATTCCACGAACAAGGTTTTGCCGACCTGACAGGGCTGCTAACCCTGCATTTTGGCGGGACGAAACCGCAAAACATCAGCAAGCTCAATAGCAATAACGGCGGCGAGGCGTGGTTGATGCCGTGTTTTCCGCCGGAATTGCAGCGGGATTATTTGCGTTTGCCGAAAACAGACTTTTTCTCGTGGTTGTATTGGCGGGATGCAGAATGCCAAGAAATTCTCACGGCACTGCACCGGTTATTGCTGACGGATTACAACAATGTCGAGATTCGTCAATACCGGCAGCGGCGCGTGGAACAGTTGTTTGATTGGATCATGAGCCGGGCGGTGTTGTTGCAACAGCAGCCAGCGGGTTGGTCGGGAGCGGAGGGTTTCCGTTTGCCCGCCGTGCAGCGATTTTGGTTGGATGCAGCATACCGTGAGGCAAATCCTGCGCCGGAACAATGGCAGCAAACGATTACGCGCAGTATGAGCGATTGGATTGTGACCAGCTATAACCGTTTCCGTCAAACCCAAGGCGATGCGGTGAGTTTGGAGCTAATGGAAGTTAAAGCGTTTCAGGCAGAAATGCTGGAGTATGCGCGTGAGCATGAGGGCTTTTTGCTATGAGCCAGTATCTATTAATCAAACACCTGCGGGTGCAAAACGCGAATGCGCTTGCCAGCCCGTTTACTTTTGGTTTTCCGGCAGTCACGGCGTTTATGGGTTTGGCTCATGCGTTGCAACGCCACTTGAACCCGACGGCTGACCCGGATGAATGGCTGATTCGGGGTGTGGGGATCGCGAGCCATGCGTTCACCATGCAAGATCATCAGGAAAATTACAGCCGGACATTACGCCTGACCGCGAACCCGTTGGATAAGGATGGCAATCGCCCGTCGTTTGTGGAGGAAGGGCGTTGTCATTTAACGGTTTCCTTAGTGCTGGAAGTCGATAACTTGCCGAATGGGCGACAGTTGGAGCGTTTGCTGGCGCAGTTTGAACCGCTGTTGTTGGCACGGTGCAAATTGGCGGGCGGCGATATTCTATCCGTCGGTGCGGTGCAGGTATTGGTGGATGACAAAGCCAGTTTGCGCCAATTGATGCCGTCTTATGTGCTGATGGAACGCCGTGACTTGATGCAGGAGGCGATGCGTAACGGGCAGGATGCGCTGGATGCGCTGCATGGTTTCCTGCAAATCCGCCATACCAGTGAACGCATTAAGGAAGGTGAAGATAAGGCGACTTGGCACAGCCAGCGGGCGCGTTCTGGTTGGTTAGTGCCGATTGCGACGGGCTTTCATGCACTCACTGAAGCCGGTGTGGCAGAACAGCAGCGCGATAGCGACACGCTGCACCGTTTTGCTGAAAGTCTGGTGACGTTGGGCGAATTTGTGATGCCTTATCGGTTGGATAATCTTGCCGCGCTGGTGTGGCGTTACCGCCATGACGGCAATTTTTATACGTGTACGCAGCAATCCCGTGCTGCATCTTGAATCGTAAACAGATATTGAACAGGAGTTTGATCATGGCTAAAGAAGTGAAAGCAACCGCTAAAAAAGCAAAATCGGCGATGCCATCAGTATTGGCATTCGAGAAGAAACTCGTGCCATCCGATGCGCAGATGTTTGCGGTGAACTGGGCGGAACGTCACGGTAAGGCGCAAGGGCTGGCGTTGCAGTTGAAATCGGTGCGCGGCACGATCTCCAATCGCTTATCCACGGCGTTGGAAAGTGACCCCGCGAAATTGGATGCGGAAGTGGAAAAACCTAACCTGCAAACGGTTGATCATTGTGCATTACCGAGTGATTGCGACACGCTCAAGGTGCGTTTCACGCTGAAAGTCTTGAGCGGCGTGGCTGTGCCGTCGGCGTGTAACAACCCAGCGTTTAACGAGACGTATCGGGAAGCGGTGGAAGGTTATATCGGCAAAACCAGCTTTACTGAGTTGGCGCAACGTTACGCGACCAATCTGGCGAATGCGCGTTTCTTGTGGCGTAACCGCGTGGGGGCGGAAACCATTGAGGTGGTAGTGACGCATCGTGAGGGTGACAAGGAGACGCACTGGACATTCGATGCTAAAGCGATTGGCTTGCACGGCTTTGATAATTCAGCGGTGGCGGCATTGGCGCAAGTAATCGCCGATAGCTTGAGCGGTAAGCGTGAATTCGCGCTGTTGGATGTGGTGGCCTATAGCCGTTTGGGACAGGGGCAAGAAGTTTACCCCAGCGAGGAACTGGTAACGGTCAAGGAAAACAAGAGCAAGGTGCTGTATGAAACTGGCGGGATTGCGGCGTTGCATTCGCAAAAAGTTGGCAATGCGTTGCGCACCATTGATACGTGGTATGACGATGCGGCGCGTCCGATTGCGGTGGAGGCGTATGGCGCAGTGACAAATTTGGGGACAGCGTACCGTAAACCGACCGAGAAGAAGGATTTCTACACACTGTTTGACCGTTTTGGCGTGGGCGAGAGTTTGAGCGACACCGAAGAGCATTACGTGATGGCGATGCTGGTGCGTGGTGGTGTGTTCGGTCAGTCATCCAAGTAGGAGCGGGTTATGCACTACTACGTTGAAATCACTTGTTTGCCGGATGAGGGCGTGTCGACGGCTTTTATCATGGGTAAGGTTATGGATGTGTTGCATTTGGCGTTGGTTAACTTGCAACAACAGGTGAGCAGTAATCCGGTCGGGATTGGGTTTCCTGAATACGTTTATCGGGAAGATGATAAGGGCAGGGTGGAAGCGGCACAAATCGGCGGCAAAATCCGCTTGTTCAGTCGTGATCAAGCGCATCTGGAAGTTTTAAATCTCAAGCAACAATTGCAACGCTTGGCGGATTACGTCCATATCAAGAGTATCAGTGAGCTTGATCGCCCCAATCTGGCGTTTGCGAGTTTCCAGCGGGTACAGCCGAAGTCGTCCAAGGAACGGCTGATCCGGCGTAAAGCCAAGCATACGGGACAGCTTGAAGCGGTGGTGCGTGAGCAATTCGAGTCATTCGAGGAACAACGCACTGCTTTGCCATTTGTACACATGCACAGCCATAGCAGCACACAGGCTTTCCGCTTGTTCATCGCAAAACAAATTGCCGAACCTGTCGAAGAATGGCAGTTCAACACCTACGGCTTGAATAGTCGTGTCCCTGTACCCGACTTTTAACCCAATTTTGCGGTGGCAAAATTAGCTCTTTAACAATCAATGATTTATAACCTGCCGTGAAAAAAGGCTAAATACACGCTTTTTAGCCTTTTTCATTGGTAATTCTGTTACTTATTGAGGTAAAATTTGTGTTCACTGCCGGATAGGCAGCTTAGAAA
>CAYQTB010000008.1:0-34152 GCA_964420315.1 uncultured Thiothrix sp.
CCGCGCTATCCTCCCCGCCCTGAAGGGCGAGGTTTGCCGCGCAACCTGATCAACCTGTTTTACGCGCTGTGCGCCAACCCCCATGTCGCCTCGCTCCGTGCAAGTTTTTTTGTCTCGCCACTGAATTACCAGCATCAGGGGCATTACCACGACAAGGGCGATTTTGTAGTGGACGAGCGTTGGGTATTTGAAATCGGTGGTGCAGGTAAAACCCTCAAACAGCTTGCTCAGCACCCAGAAGGTTACGCCGTGGTCGATGATGTGGTCATCGGCGATGGCAAGCGGATTCCATTGTGGTTGTTTAGGATGTTGTATTGAGCGTTTCCTTAAGCCTCCACCAACCTCACCCAAGCTGCCCGCACCAACTCGCGCTCGCGCACCAACTGCCCCGCATCCACCACCGCTGCCTGCTCCTGCAACGCCAATTCGTGAATACGGTCACGCAAGGTTCGATAGGCATCCGCCAAGGCTTCCGTCGTGTCCGTTGGTAAAACGCCTGCCACCCGCAACGATTCCAATTGGCGGATATTGTCGCTCCAGCGCACCAATTCCGGGTGTTCGTGCGCATGAGCCAGAATCAGAAACTGCACAATAAATTCAATATCCGTCACCCCGCCGGGGTCTTTTTTCAGGTTAAATACGCGGGCATCCTTACTCGCCATGCTGTCCCACATTTTCTGGCGCATCGCCACCACTTCTTTGCGCAATGCCACCTTGTCACGCGGTTGACACAAAATTTCATGACGCACCTGCTCAAATTGCGCCCGCAAACGCTCCGTTCCCGTAATCACCCGCGCCCGCAACAACGCTTGATGTTCCCACACCCACGCTTTTTCCTGCTGATAGGTACGAAACGCATTCAAACTGCTCACCAATAACCCCGAAGCCCCGCTAGGGCGCAAGCGCGTATCGGTTTCGTACAAGCGTCCCGCTGGCGTAAACGTCGTCAGCGTGTGAATAATTTTCTGCGCCAATCGTGCATAAAACACCGCGTTTTCGAGTGTCTTCTTACCATTGGTTTGCTGCGCCGTGCCGTGGCTGTCGTGCAGGAAAATAATGTCGAGATCCGACCCGTAACCCAATTCCAAACCACCCAGTTTGCCGTAAGCAATAATCGCAAAACCGGCTTGCTGCGTTTCCCCTGCTTCATTCTTGTAACACGGCACACCCGTCTGCGCTGTCAGCGTCGCCCACACATGCCGCTGGGTTTCCTCTAGCACTGCCTCGGCAATCCAGGTCAACTGATCCGACACCTTCATCAGCGGCAATACGCCGGTAATGTCCGCAGCCGCCACCCGCAACACTTGCGCTTGCTTAAACTGGCGCAAACGTTCCATCACCTGTTCAGTATCGCCCTGATCAATGCGCTCCAGTTCCAGCCGCAATGCCGCACCCAATTGCTCACGATCCAGCGGCGTATACAACTGACGCGAATCCAGCAATTGATCCAACAAAATTGGGTGATCGGTCAACTGGCTGGTAATCCACAAACTGTCGCTGACCAAGCGCACGAACTGCTCCAACGCATTCGGGTGATCCGCCAGCATCGCAATGTAGCCGGAACGCGGCGCAATCTTTTGCACAATCCGCAAACACCGTTCCAACGCCTGTTCGGGATCAGCCAAGGTATTACAAGCATCCAGCAACGCAGGCAGCAAGCGATTCAACCGACTGCGCCCCGTATCGGTCAAGGTGTTGTACAAACGGCTGTGCAGCAGTGCCTGAATCGCGGGATGCTCCGGCATCGGCTGACTTTCCTGGGTTTCGAGCGCAAACACACGCTGGAAAATCTGCGCTACCGCCCGCTGATGACGATTGAGTTCCGCCTCAAAACTCGCCCAATCCACAAACCCCATCGAACTGGCAAGGCAGGCTTGACGTTCCGGCGTGGTGGGCAGCGAATGCGTCTGTTCGTCGTTCCACATTTGCAGGCGGTTTTCCGTGCGCCGCAAGAAATGATACGCCGCTTGCAGCACCCCAAACTCATCCGCCGACAGCAATTGCTGTGCCAGCAAGGCATCCAGCGTCGGCAATAAACTGCGCCCGCGCAATTCGGGAATCCGCCCACCGCGCATGAGCTGGAATACTTGCGCGGTAAATTCGATTTCGCGGATGCCGCCCGTGCCAAGTTTCACGTCAAGGTATTTGCCACGGCGTTCGGCTTCGCGGTTGATCATCGCTTTCATATCGCGTAATTGCTCAATCGCGCCGTAATCGAGATAACGCCGAAACACAAACGGGCGCAAGCGTGCCATCAATTCCGCACCATTGTGTTTATCACCCGCCATCACCCGTGCTTTGATCAGGGCATAACGCTCCCATTCGCGCCCGTGGGTTTCGTAATAATGCTCCATCGCATCAAACGACAAGGCGAGTGCGCCGACTTCACCGAAGGGGCGTAAGCGCATGTCAACGCGGTACACAATGCCATCGGCAGTGGTTTGCCCCAAAATAGCGATCATCCGTTGCCCGACACGGGTGAAAAACGTTTGGTTATCGAGGTCACGCTTGCCATCGGTTGTGCCCGCTTCGGAGAAAGCGAAAATCAGGTCAATGTCAGAGGAAAAATTGAGTTCCTGCCCACCGAGTTTGCCCATGCCGATAATGACCATCTGCTGGGGTTCACCGCTGCGGCTACGCGGAATGCCGTGCTTGGCGGTGAGTTCGGCGTAACACCAACGGTAAACGGCTTCCACCAAACCGTCAGCGAGGTCGGACGTGGTTTGCAAGGTTTCGGCGAGTCCTGCTTTACCCTGCAAATCACGGTAGGCGATGCGCACCATTTCACGGTTGCGGATAAGCCGTGCTGTGCGCAATACGCTATCGTAATCGGGTTGGGCTAGGACTTCGGCAACAATGTTTGCCACCAATGCGCCCTCAGTGTAGGGCTGGCTGGATTCCGCGTAGGCTTGCCATTCGGGGTGGCGGGCAAGCTGGTGTTGCAGGTAAGGGCTATTGGTCCAGATGGCATCATTGATCAGTGGCATTGTTGTTCTCACACGGCTATGTACTGCCTCATTATACGCCCCACCATAGTGCGCGGGAATGATCGACCTGAATGCCTGCTATATGGACAACCTAAAATCGACACTTATTCAGCTATGCGCTGTCATTTTGAGCACGCCGTAATAGGGCGTTTGGGTGTATTGCTCATCCAATAAGCGCATCAACAACAGGTTTTCCTCGCTTTCACCCAACGGTTGGTAGTACAGGCTGGAGCGGTTAAGGACGAGGTTTTACGCGATTACTGATAAAACACTGCCCGCATCAAGCGGGCAGGTTTAATAAACAGGTGGTGGTTGATTTTTTAAAAATCAACGTCAAATTTTAAGCTAGGAAAAGGCTTACAACATCTTTTCAATTTCACGAGGTAAATTTTCACGCCGCGCACCCTGCTGCAAGCAACGGGTCGTATAGCAAGCCGCGAATACGATGACTGCAAGAATGATTAAACCAACAATACTCATCATGCACCTCCTTAAGGCTCAAAGAGTAAAAAATCATTGTGGTATCAAAACAACAATATGGCAATAATAACTAATTGAAGTTTAAAGGGAAAACACCACAAATCAGCCTGCATAGTACATGCTTTTCGCCCGTTTCTTAAACAATATTTTTTTATCACCACACGGGTTCCCCCTAGCCCTTGAAATTTACTCAAAACACCCACACGCTATAGCCTACACAAAAGCATCTGGAGCGCATTTTGGAACAATACCGAGGAACCACCATCCTGAGCGTGCGTCGTAACGGCAAAGTCGTTGTCGGCGGCGATGGTCAAGTCACGCTGGGCAATACCGTCATGAAAGGCAATGCCCGCAAGGTACGCCGTTTGTACAACGATAAGGTCATTGCAGGCTTTGCCGGTGGAACAGCCGATGCCTTCACCCTGTTTGAACGCTTTGAAAGCAAGCTGCAAGCGCACAACGGCAACCTCACCCGTGCGGCAGTGGAACTCGCCAAAGACTGGCGTACCGACCGCATGTTACGCCGCCTCGAAGCGTTGCTGATTGTTGCCGATGCCAGCGCATCCCTGCTGATTACCGGTAACGGTGACGTGGTCGAGCAAGAAAACGATTTAATCGCCATCGGCTCAGGGGGTGCATTTGCGCAATCCGCCGCCCGCGCCTTACTGGAAAACACCGCGCTTTCCGCCCGCGAAATTGTCGAAAAGGGGCTGCACATTGCCGCCGACATTTGCATTTATAGCAACCATAACCTGACCATTGAGGAACTCTAATGAGCGTCGGCACGATGACCCCCCGCGAAATTGTCCAGGAACTCGACAAACACGTTATTGGTCAGGACAAAGCCAAACGTTCCGTCGCCATTGCCTTGCGTAACCGCTGGCGCAGGCAACAGCTTGATGACGCGCTACGCCCCGAAGTGACCCCGAAAAACATCCTGATGATTGGCCCCACAGGTGTGGGTAAAACCGAAATTGCCCGGCGTTTAGCCAAATTAGCCAATGCACCCTTCATCAAGGTTGAAGCCACCAAATTCACCGAAGTCGGTTACGTCGGCAAGGAAGTCGACTCCATCATCCGCGACTTGGCGGATATGGCGATGAAAATGATGCGCGAGCAAGAAGTTGCCAAGGTCAACTACCGTGCTCAAGAAGCCGCCGAAGAACGCATCCTCGACATCCTGTTACCTGCACCGCGCAAGGAAACACCGGTCAACGAATGGCTATCCACAGGTGATGACGAACCCGCCAAACCCGTGCGCGAAGACAATGCTACCCGCCAAAAATTCCGCAAAAAACTGCGCGAAGGCGACCTCGACGACAAAGAAATCGAGCTGGATGTCTCGGTCGGTGGCGCAAGCGTCGAAATCATGACCCCACCGGGTATGGAAGAAATGGCGAGCCAGTTGCAAAGCATGTTCCAAAACCTCAACCAGAGCAAAAAGCGCAAACGCAAGCTGAAAATCAAAGACGCGCTCAAAGTCCTGACCGAGGAAGAAGCCCACAAAATGGTCAACGAGGAAGAACTCAAGCAACGCGCTTTGTTTGCGGTCGAACAAACCGGCATCGTCTTCCTTGACGAAATCGACAAGGTAGCACGCAGCGGGCAAACCAGCGGCGCAGACGTATCCCGCGAAGGTGTACAACGCGATTTGCTGCCCCTGATCGAAGGTTGTACCGTTAATACCAAATACGGCATGGTGAAAACCGACCATATTTTGTTCATTGCCTCCGGCGCATTTCATGTCTCCAAACCCTCTGACTTAATACCGGAATTACAGGGTCGGCTGCCAATTCGTGTAGAAATGGATGCCTTGAGCGCGAATGACTTTGAACGCATCCTCACCGAACCGAACGCATCCCTGACCGAACAGTACGAAGGGCTGCTGGCAACCGAAGGCGTGAAGCTGACCTTTGCCCCCGATGCGATTCGGCGGATTGCGGAAATTGCGTTTGAAGTCAACGAGCGTACCGAAAACATCGGCGCACGCCGCTTGCACACCGTGGTCGAGCGTTTGCTGGAAAACGTGCTGTTTGAAGCACCCGATTGCGAGAACCAAATGACGGTGGACGCGCCATACGTCAATCAGATTTTGGGCGAATTGGTCAAAGACGAAGACCTTAGCCGTTACATTTTGTAAAGAGAACCGAACATGACACCACTCGATATTACCCTGAATCAGAAAACCCGCGAACTGCTAATTACGTGGCCGGGCGATGAAGTCCACGCGCTAAGCTGCGAGTACTTGCGCGTCAATTCACCGTCGGCGGAAGTACGCGGGCATGGACCGGGGCAGGAAAAGCTGCAAATCGGCAAGGAAAACGTGAATATCAAAGCCATCGAGCCGGTAGGTCATTACGCTGTGCAATTGTTTTTTGATGACAACCACGACAGCGGCATTTACGACTGGAATATGCTGTATGAGCTGGGCAAGAATAGGGAGCAAAACTGGGTGGAATATCTGGCGAAGCTGGAAGCAGCAGGGTATACACGCAAGTTGCCGGGGCAGGTGATTTAATTGCAATTGACTATAACACGCCCTGATGACTGGCACGTACACCTGCGTGATGGCGATATGTTGGCGACAGTGTTACCGGATACTGCCCAGCGTTTTGCCCGCGCTATTGTCATGCCCAACCTAAAACCGCCCGTGCGCACGGTGGCAGAAGCAAGCGCTTACCGCGAACGCATTCTGGCTGCCTTACCTGCCGAGATGCGCTTTGAACCACTGATGACCTTGTACCTGACCGACAATACCTCGCCGGAAGAGATTCGTCAGGCTAAGTCTAGCGGTTTCGTCCACGCGATTAAGTATTACCCAGCGGGAGCAACCACCAACTCCGATTCTGGTGTTACCGATATACGCCGAGTCACGACCGTGCTGGAAGCCATGCAGGAGGTAGATTTGCCACTGCTGTTGCACGGCGAAGTGACCAATGCCGACATTGACGTATTTGACCGTGAAGCGGTGTTCATCGAACGCATCTTAGTGCCATTATTGGAACGGTTGCCGCGATTGCGTGTGGTGCTGGAGCACATTACCACAGCGCAAGCCGCAGCGTTTGTGACGGCGGCATCGGCTAATGTCGCCGCCACCATTACGGTTCATCACTTGCTGTATAATCGCAATGCCATGTTCCAAGGAGGCATCCGCCCTCACGCGTATTGCCTGCCGGTACTCAAGCGTGAAAGCCACCGTCAGGCACTGGTGGCAGCCGCTACCAGTGGCAATCCGAAGTTTTTCCTTGGAACAGACAGTGCTCCGCATCCGCGTCATGACAAGGAATCGTCTTGCGGCTGTGCGGGTATTTACAGCGCACACGCGGCACTTGAGCTATACGCGGAAGTATTTGAACAAGCCGGAGCGCTGGATAAACTGGAAGCGTTCGCCAGCTTCCACGGCCCCGACTTTTATGGGCTACCCCGTAATCAGGAGCAAGTGACACTGGTGAAACAGCCGTGGACAGTTCCCGCAGCACTCAACGCTGGCGATCACGCATTAATTCCTCTGCGGGCTGGTGAAGCAGTCGGCTGGCATCTGGCGTAACGGCTAGGTATCCATTGAGCTGCGACAAGCTGCGTACCAGCTCCCGAACGTAGGGTTGCTGGTGGCAGCGGCTTCCAAAATCCCCATGCCTTGTGCGGAACGCAACACGCCAAACACACTGGTATCCACCAAACCCGGTTGTTCGCCGCCGTAAAAAGCGTTTCCAGCTAACCCCTTATCCACCCAATGCGCTAACGCCGTTTGGAATTCGGCAGCAGGGTTTTGGATGCTGTGTTTTAGCTTCATTTTGTTAGCAACACGCGGCATCACCATCGCACCGACTAGCCGCACAAAAAAGCCTTTGACTGCACCAGTGTTGCCACCCGCCATAACCAGCCCCAAGTTCTTGAACGATTTGCCCATGTTCGGGTGAATCAACGGCGGTAGGTAATGCACCAACGTATTATCTACCCACGCTTGCCATGCATCATCCTGTGGCGCGGGCAGCAAATGCGCGTATTTGTCATTCAGATAACGCACTATCGCGCTGGATTCGACCACGATTTCCGCGTCATCCTTCAGCACCGGGACTTTTTTGTGATCGGTGAACTCCAGCTCTTTCATCCCAAACGGAGTAACTTCCACTACGTTGTAGGGGATTTTGGTGTAGTTAAGGAAGGCTTTTACTTTCCAGCAAAACGGGCAGGAATTGAATTGGTACAGGGTTAGCATAAGTGGTTTATTTCATCTCAATCAGGAATGGGTCACATCCTACAACAGGCTGGTATACTCGCACCACTAACCGACTACTGATACAGGAATTCCTCATGACTTTGACTGAAACCCTCGATACTCTCAAATACAACAGCGATGGTTTGATTCCCGCGATTGCCCAGCAATTCGACACCCACGAAGTGCTAATGATGGCGTGGATGAACCGTGAAAGTATTGCGGAAACGCTGGAAACGGGGCGCGTGTGCTATTGGTCACGGTCGCGCAACCGCTTTTGGCGCAAGGGCGAATCATCAGGGCAAATGCAGGTGCTGAAGGAATTTCGTATTGACTGCGATGCCGACACGATTTTGCTGCTGGTGGATCAAACGGGTCCGGCGTGCCATACCGGGCGGCGTTCGTGCTTTTACCATAAAGTGGAAGGCGATCAGGTGATTATTGACCGTGAGGTGTTGATTGACCCTAAGACACTGTACGCCTGATGGACGTTTGGCAGTATGCCGCTGCGACGGCAATTGTGGTGCTGGCGTATTTTATTCGCGGTATTGCGGGGTTTGGGTCGGGGTTAATCGCTGTGCCGTTATTGGCGTTGTTTTTACCGCTGACGTTTGTGGTTCCGTTGATTTTGCTGCTGGATTTCACTGCATCGTTGGTGATGGGAGGGCTGGATTTGCAGCGGGTGCAATGGCGTGAAGTCGGCATGTTGATCCCGTTTAGCCTGATAGGCGTGATGGTCGGCACGCAATTGCTGGTGAATTTACCGCTTACGCCGCTGTTATTGATCTTGGCGGCGTTTATTTTCGTGTTTGCGGTGCGCAGTTTGCTGAATTTGAAGGGTGAAAAGCCGGTATCGGCTTGGTGGGCAATTCCGACATCCTTCACGGGCGGCACGGTCGGCGGGCTATTTGGCACAGGTGAGCCGCCGTATGTGATTTATTTGAATCATCGGATTCAGGATAAAACGCTGTTGCGGGCGACGTTTTCGGCGCTATTTTTTATCGAAGGCGCGGTGCGGATTGTGACGTTTTTTATCGCTGGTTTGCTGATGGCGCAAACGGTGTGGTGGAATGCGTTGTTTGCCTTGCCCCTGATGTTGGGAGCGTTGTGGGTGGGCGGCCATGTGCATACGGGGTTAACGCAAGCGCACATGACGCGCCTGATTGGAGTGTTGTTGTTGCTGGCTAGTGTGTCGCTGACACTCAAGGCGTTGAACTAATCATTCCAACATGCTGCGCAACATCCACGCATTCTTTTCGTGAATTTGCATCCGCTGGGTTAACAGATCCGCCGTAGGTTCGTCGCTGGCGGCATCAACCAGTGGGAAAATGCTGCGAGCAGTACGCACTACTGCCTCCTGACCTTCCACCAAATTACGAATCATGTCCTGCGCTTTGGGTACACCTTCTTCTTCCTTGATGGAAGAAAGCTTGCTGTAAGCCGCGTAAGTACCCGGTGCGGGGTAGCCAAGGGCGCGAATGCGTTCTGCCACTAAATCGACGGCTAACGCTAATTCGTTATATTGCGTCTCGAACATGAGGTGCAGGGTGTTGAACATTGGCTCCGTTACATTCCAGTGGTAGTTATGGGTTTTCAGATAAAGCGTGTAAGTGTCAGCGAGCAAGCGCGAAAGCCCGTCCGCAATCGCTTGGCGTTGGTCGTTGGGAATGCCGATATTGATGTCCATAAGAAGTCTCCCTGTCTGTATGGCTGTTTTTGATCAGATGAAATGAGTATAGTACACCCTAATTTTTTTATAAAATTGAATGTTTATCTTATAACATTCACAAAAACAGAACAAAAGCTACCAGCATTTGCGCCCCATATTTCATTCACCAGCGTATCGGGGGCGATCATCCAACCATAACACACGGCAACTGCTTAGTATCTCACCATTGCTTTACAGCCGCCGTAACACCTGTGCCCTGTCTGCTGCACTGACTTCAATGTGCCAATGCGGATTTCGCGCCATGTTCCAACATGCGCAGCCCCTGAGAAGTGTTTTACCCTTTGTATTGAAAGTTCTAACACTTAAAACGTTCGGTAATCGCCTCCAGCCGATGCGACTCCTGATTCGGGTGTACCACCGCCGACAGCAACAAGGTATCCATCACCGGCTGGTCAAACACCACCCCCGTGACTTTTTCCTTCACCTGCAAGCAGCGCATATCAAACGCCGCATTGTGCGCCACTAATACTGTATCTTGCGCAAACTGATGAAACGCCGGTAACACCTTGTCGATCGTCGGCTGCCCACGCACCATTTCCGGCGTAATCCCATCAGACACAGCGTCCCCGTTTCTGCCACCATGAAGTTCACGCCGGAAAGCCCCACTGGCACAGCGTAAAACTTGTCACGCAAAATCCGCCAGGCAGTTTGCGTGAGTTCATCCACGTTTTCGGTGTAGGGAATGTCGGGGAATTTTTCGTGGAACAGCTTGGCAATCTGTATGATGATCGACTTGGCGTTATGCTTCTGCAAGATTGACAGCACGATCTGGTTGGCTTGCGCGGTAGTTTCCGCCTAATGCACTTGGATACCGTTGCGGGTCAAGTTGGCTTCGAGTTGTTCCAGCAATTTCGGCAGCTTGCTCAAGGCATTGGCGCGGATTGCCATGCTTTGGGTGCGCAAACGCTCCCGTTCCACCCTGTCGGGGAATTGGTCGAGGCGGCGCGTCATCAAGCCATCCATTGCACGGTAGAAATTGGCGCGGACTTCGGGCTTGGCGAGGTTGGTGCGGACAGTTTGGCGAAAGGTGCTGGTCATGCGGTTCTCTCCCACAAAAATTCGGCAATATGCTGACTGGGCATTGCGTTCAATCTGCAACACATCGACGAGAAATTCGGTGAGTTCGTACACGCGCCCAGCTACATCCACCGCTTGCGCTTCGTCCTGCTGTCCAGCGAACAATTTGGGGTTTAACAAAGTACTCGCCAGTGCGCTGCATTCAGCCCCCACTCCCTGCGACTAAGCCGCTCACCCCGTCATCAATCAGCTTGCAGCCGGTGAGGAACAAAAACACATAAGCAACTTGAAAAAACTGCTTTTCGGGTACGCGATGATGCAGTTTGTAGCCCAACCAAATCCCCAAAGCCGCTATCGGCAACAACAGCACCGACGCTCCCATGTTGGTACTGTTGAATTGCCCTAACGCTGCATAAGGAATCAACTTGACGTAATTCACGCTGGTAAAAAACAGCACCGTGGTCGCCTGATACACGGTCTTATCTAGTTTTTGCGGCAATAGGTAAATATTGACCGGTGGGCCACCCGCGTGCGCCACAAAACTGGTGAACCCGGCAATACTGCCCCAAAACAACCCTGACTTTGCCCCAGGTTTGTCCATTGCCAAGCGCTGAAACGGCTTGAACCAATAATTCAACGCAAACCCGACCGCAATCAGCCCCACCAACAACCGCACGTCACTGGCACGAAAATACGTAAACGTCAGCGCCCCCAATACAATGCCCAAGATGGCAGCAGGCAATAATGCCTGAAGGTGCGCCCATGACCAGCGTTGCCAAAAGGCTTTCAACGCCATCAAATCCATCACGCACAAAATCGGCAGCAAAATTGCCGCCGCTTGCGCTGGGGGCATAGTCAGCGCCATTAATGGCACACCCAATACCCCCAAACCGCCTCCCATGCCACCTTTCGAGATGCCCACGATCAGCAGCGCCAGCACTGCCATCGTCAGCGTCAATGGGTCAGATAATATAGGCATTGGTCTAGTAAATAGTGCTTAACGACATGGCTGATAATGCCCATTCGGCCAGCACGGGGCAGACAAGGATTCACCCAAATTCGCCACCTGCAAGCGCCCGCGCACTTCCAACAAACGGCTCACCAACCCTTCTTCCACCGCTGCGTAAGCCTCGGAATCGACTTGGCGTTTCACCACAATCCCCAGCAATTCGGTGATCGCATTGCCGACTGAATTCTGCGAAATCGTTACCACCAAGCGCCCTTTATCATCGCGGAACAGGATTTGCTTGTACGCCGGTCGCCAGCGAATATCGTTAGCAAATTGCGGGTCTTGAATCACCTTCTCACGCAAATCCCGCGCCACGCGCACAAAACGCTGATTCCCTAGTAACACATCATCAATCTGGTTGGCAAAATTGGCATTGTCCGGCACTCGCGCCTCCCCCGTGGCAACCATCGAGAAAAACGTGCGGTAGAAATCCAAAAAGCCGCGCAAGACTTGTTCGTATTCGTGCCAGAAATATTGGTCTTTCAGGCGTTCAGCACCGCCCACCACTTCCCAACACGGCAGGCCTTGCGGGTAGCTGGTCAATTGCAGCGAAGCCGCTTCGGTGGGCAATAGCTTGAGGATTTGCAAATCCAATACTTCCAAAAACTTGCCGTAAGCATCACTCAACTGGCGCAAAAACAAGGTGTTGTGCCCGCTGTCGGTCAAGTTGGGGTTATTGGCATCGGCTTCCTTGGCATTGCGCAATTCCGCCATTGGAAATACCATGAAATGGTTATGAATCATGCGGATACTGGGAACCCCCGGTTTGTTCAACGGCCAAGTCGAATCGAGGCTGGCTTCCCCGCATAAAATTAGGTGTTCGGCTGGGTCGGGGTATTTCTCAAACATGTAATCGCAGATGATTTGCGTCATCTTCGACCATACTTTCTTTTCCTGACGCTTCATCTGATCACGGCGTACCGGGCGACCGAGCGGGTCAAGAATACGGCGCGAACAATCCAGAATAATCGAGGTGTCGAATTCCACGCTGTGCCCCACCAGCTTGCGGTAGAGCAGCAAATCTTCCGGGGTGCGGAACAAGCCGTTTTCTTCGGCAAGGTTTTTCAGATTGGCAGGGCTGTTGAAAAATTCCACCTGCGTCATGCCTTGCGGCACTTTCAGGGACATTTGCGGGCAAGGCGTAGCGATTTCACGGGGTGCTGTTTTCATGGAGCGGCATCACTTTCGTTATGGGAAAACTCCCGTGTGTTTTACCCCGAAGCGAACAGGTATACAAGCAGCAACACGAACAAAGCCAGCAGTAACCAGCCACCAAACTCTTCCCAGAGCATGGTTACTAAACCGGGCTTGGGGTCAGTCGAGGCTTTTTTCTGTTCCGGTTTAGTGTTGATCGCTTTCAGCACTTCTTCTTTGACTTGCTGATGCAAGTCTTCGTGCATTCCGGGAATGGGTTTGGCATCGACCAAGGTCGTGACCATGTGTTCTTTGATACCTGCTTTGAGACCGGCTTTCATGCCGTCTTCGTGACCTTTTTTAAAGCCTTCGCCAACACCGGTTTTATAACCTTTCAGCAGCCCGTGACTCCACCCAGCGCGATACGCCAGCCAAGCCACAATCATTAGTGCCAAACCAAACAATACCCATATCATGACAACACTCGATTCCTTGATGTTTGCTAATGCCAATGGTGGCAAAATCCCTAGCGGCATCCGCCTTTTTGCTTGCCCCGCCATTTACTTGAGAATAAGGTCATTCTTCATAACTAACAGGTAGTAGCTTAGATGAAAACGTGGATATGCGTGGTGTGTGGCTGGATTTACGACGAAGCTAGCGGTTTACCCGAAGAAGGTATCGCACCGGGGACGCCTTGGGAAGCGATTCCCGATGATTGGCGCTGCCCGGATTGCGGCGTGGGTAAGGATGATTTTGAGATGGTGGAGGTGTGATTACGCCGTATCTTTGAGGTACAGCCAATGCAAGTCGGTATCCTGACGTAACTTGCTGATTAAATGCAGGTAGGGTTTCAGGTTTTTTCGATAATCAGGTAAAGGTGATCGTCGAAAAACCCTTGGTGGATGTCTGGATAAATCTTGCGGAGTAATGCTTTGTACTCGCGGTCGATGGCGGATTGCTTCAAACGGTAACGCATCCCCAAAAACGAGGAAATGCTGCTCACCACCTTGAGCTTGTGTACTGAGCCGATGGCAATTTCCAGCTCATGAAAACTCATACCCCGCCCGCGTCGCAGGAAATGTTCGGCGGATTCTGGGGTGTATTGCCGATACAATTCGCGAAAGTTTTCACGTGGGCTGAATTGCGAGTAGCGGAAAGCGAGTTTATCCGGTAGCCAATGGAAAAACGGTAAGCGCGAGGTGTGGCTATCAAAAAACCACAAGCGATTCGGTGTTTCGATAATTACCAATGAACCACCCAGCGGTAACATGCTCCACGCATCCCGTAATGAGGTGAGGCGTTCCGTCAAGGTCATGTGTTCCAGTGAGGCAAAGAAAATAATGCTGTCAAAATTGCCTTTGCCGAAGGTTTGCACCAGTTGATTAGCATTCACGCTGTGAAATTCGGCGGATACACCGTACACATTAGCGCGTTCTAGTGCTACTTTCAGTGCGCCTTGGTCGATGTCGATGCCCGTGATTTGCGCCCCTTGTTCTGCCAAGGCGATGGTGGATGAACCCGTGCCGCACCCGATTTCCAGAATCCGTTGCCCGCGTAACGGTTTGGCTTGGCTCAACCAAGGTACGATCAAGCGCCGATCATTTTCCAAGCGTTCGGATAAGTGCGCTTGCAAATCTTCTTGGTATTTTTCGGGGGAATAATGCGCTTCGCTGCGCCAGTCTTGGTGGTAGTGGGTGCGAATAGCGTGTTCAATCCTCGCAACCCCTTGGGGATCCAGTTTGATCTGGTTGTTGCGTAATTGGGTTGGCACAGGCAGCAACCATTGTTTTGCCAGACGTTTGGCAGATTGTTTCATAAAGCGGGATTCCTACTGTAACGACGTGCTTGTCCTAGCTGAGTTGCAGTTCCTTGCAGGCAGCGGTGTTTTACAGTTTATGCGGTGTGGGCGAATTGGTGGGGGCGGTAGGATAAAAGGTGTGATTTTGCAGACAGTTCTAGGTTTAGCGGTTGCAGATAGCATCGGGGGCGGAAAGCCCGCCCCCTGTTTTCGCTACCAGCTTACGTAACTGGCGTTTGTCCTCCTGCCGTTTGGCAGAATTGCTTTTTTCGTGGACCCCACCCCGATTAATAAACAGGTGATGGGCGACGGGATTGCGCTTACGCGGCTGCTTTTTTGCCATGAGAATGCTCCTGTGTTGGCAGTTTGAACCAGTATGCTTTACCGTGGCGTTGCAGGTAATGCAGATAACGGACAGGTTTAAGGAAGTCCGGCGCTTCGCTGGTTGGGGCGAAGCAAAACTTTTTCGGCAACAATCGGCTTGCTTAACAATTTGGCGTAAGGAGAGCGACGCAAAGCCGCAATCCCCATGCCGTTACCAATGTAATCCTTGAGCAATTGCAGCGCGCAGCTCTCCGATGCGTAACGAAACACCGTGCGGCTACCGCTCAAGCATTCGTGGATCAGTTCAACTTGTGCTTTTTCCATGTTTCACCTCGTTTAACCTTTCACGCAAATCACTTGGCGCAATGTATGTACGACCTCGACTAGATCGCTTTGGTTCTGCATCACCACGTCGATGTCCTTGTATGCACCGGGAATTTCATCGACCACGCCCTTGTCCTTGCGACATTCAATCCCCTTGGTCTGGGCTTCCAGATCGCGGGTATTGAAACGCCGTTTGGCTTCGGTACGGCTCATGCGTCGCCCTGCGCCGTGAGAACAGGAGCAGAACGATTGTGCATTGCCCAAGCCGCGCACGATGTACGATTTCGCACCCATACTGCCGGGAATAATACCCAACTGCCCCAGTTGCGCACTGATGGCGCCCTTGCGGGTCAGGTAAACTTCCGCGCCGAAGTGCTCTTCCTTTTGCACGTAATTGTGGTGGCAGTTGATCGCCTCACGAGTGGTGGTGAAGGCGGGCAAGGCTTTGCTGCGTTGCAACGCATCCAATACCAAACGCATCATTTCGCGGCGATTGACCAGCGCGTAATCCTGCGCCCAACCGACCGCTTCCACGTAATCGTCGAAGTGTTGCGTGCCTTCGGTGAAGTAGGCGAGGTCTTTGTCCGGCAATTGACCGAGTTCCCGACCCACATCCTTTTTGGCTTTTTCGATGAAATAACGCCCGATGGCATTACCAACCCCGCGACTGCCGGAATGCAGCATCACCCACACGTCGTCACTTTCGTCGATGCACAGCTCGATGAAATGGTTGCCACCGCCGAGTGTGCCGAGTTGCTTGCCCCATTGGCGGTGAAAGTTTTTCAACATTTTCACCAGTCCGGGGTGCTTATCGGTAATCACATCGAGGTGCTTGCCCATGTTATTGAGCGTCGCACCGTTGATGCTGGGGCGTTCGTGTTCATCAAAGCCGGTTGGCACGCGCTGTTCGATGGCGCTGCGAATGTTGTACAAGTTATCGGGCAAGTCGTGGGCTTTGAGCGATAAACGTACCGCATTCATCCCACAACCAATATCCACGCCGACGGCAGCAGGAATAATCGCGCCACGGGTGGGAATCACCGAACCCACGGTCGCACCAATGCCGTGATGCACGTCTGGCATCGCCGCAATGTGGCTGTGGATGAAGGGCAGTTGCGACAGATTTCCCAACTGTGTCAACGAACCGCTATCCACATCGTCAGTAAAAATCTTGACCGGAACCTTGCCCTTATTGAGCATAAAACTGATAGGCATAAAAAAACCCCGTTGACTTTTACGCCATCCGAGGTTTTCGACATGCTGCACACGAAGCACCGCATTATTACACCGGATGACTGACATCAGTCCCCCGGCACAAGCGCGGGAGACACTAGTTAAGTAAACTGCTCCGTATATGTCCATTCAGCATGTTGGGTGTCTCCATAAAATAAGGTTGATAATGGTGAGAAAGTGTAGCTGTCGTGTTACTAAATTGACATCCTCCCCTCCCTAAAATGAGGGGATTCCTACGGGAGCTAAACGGTAAGGCCTCACCCCTTCGGTGGGTTCTCTTAGTCCGTTGTAACCCCGAAGGGAAATATTCTTTTACACAACCTCAGTTTCCAGAGCGATGGGTTTTGCTACATTCTGGTTTTTCAAACTCCCGCTGTGGAGAGAACCCTTCCCGCATATCCTGCGGTACTTCCAGAATCCCGCCGCCGACAACGGTGGGTAGTAAGAATATAGAGGGGGTAAACCCTTTTGGCAATACCGATTATCTGCCTGTTAGGTGGCTACGGCGGCATCGAGCCGCCTTGCCACCGCGCTATTCTCGCCGCCCTGAAGGACGGGGCTTGCCGCGCAACCTGGTCAAGACTATTTTGTGGCGATTAACGCGGTTTGGCATGAGCAGGGCGAAATGCTTTACACTGTTCAGAGTCAGCCTCCAAATACGCCGCTTCAATCAAATCCAAACAATACGGAATCGCGGGAAACACCGCTCGCAGGCAATCATCAATCGCTGAGGGTTTACCCGGCAAATTCACGATCAAACTGCAACCACGAATCCCTGCCGTTTGCCGCGATAAAATAGCAGTTGGTACAAATTTTAACGAGGCGGTGCGCATCAATTCACCGAAACCGGGCAACATCTTACTGCACACCGCTTCGGTTGCTTCTGGGGTGACATCGCGTAACGCAGGCCCTGTGCCGCCGGTCGTCACAATCAAACTACAGCCTTCGACATCGCTCAATTCACGCAATGCGGCTTCAATTTCCGGCTGTTCATCGGGAATCACCCGTGCGACCGCCTCCCACGGGCTGGTCAACACGCGGCTAAACCACGCGTGGATGGCGGGACCGCCTTTGTCTTCGTACTCGCCCCGACTGGCGCGGTCAGAAACGGTTAAAATGCCAATACGGGCAGGCGCTGTCATCAGGGGAACTCCTATTGATCCTGTTTAAACCCCGACAAGGTTAAATTTGGAGAGTTTACCACGCTGCATCACGTTAGTGACCGCAGATTCCAATTGCGCCCGTACCCACTGATGGGCAGCATCGCCCTCGTGCCGCTTATGCCACAACATAAACATGGTGATTGAGGGCAAATTGAATGGCGGTGAAATGGTTGAAAATTCTGCTAATGCTCCCATGCGTAGCATCCCCGGTGCAAGCGCCAGTAAATCACTGCCGCGCATAAAACTCGCCATCTCTGAAAAATTAGGCACACGTACCGCGACTTGCTGTTCCAAGTCGCGTGAAATTGGTGCTGCCATCACCGCAGCACGCTGCCTTTCTACCACATTCAGACCGATATAACGTGCTTGCCGGAAATCTGCCAGCGTGCGTGGTGCTTCCCGTGCATTGCCATCAAAAAAGCAACGCGGCTGGTCAATGAACAAACGCTTGTGGAGAATATCGCCCCCTTCAGGAGCGATCGGCGAAAGCAATAAATCGGCTTTACCGGTGCGCAACCATTCCAAGGCAGGGTATTCAGAAATAATCGTGCGCAAGGAAAATGCTTTCACTTCGCTGGCGACCTGCCGGTATAACTCAGGTAGCACCAAGTCACGTTGGAAATCGTTAGTACCCACCGTAAAATTCAGCACTGTTTTTTGTGGCGTGAAAACAGGTTCGGAGGTTAACTGCTGCATTTCGGACAGCACCACGCGCATCCGTTCCCCCAAGTTTTCCGCACGGGCGGTGGCAACAATTTCCTGCCCACCGGTACGCACAAATAAGGGGTCGTGAAATACCGAACGCAGTTTGGTGAGGCAATTACCAATCACTGTTTTGGTAATACCCAACTTGTCGGCTGCGCTGGCAATCGACCCCTGTTCCAGTACGGTCAGGAAGACATTCATTGAGTAGCCATCTAAGGCGAGGTAATCCTTATCTTTCATCCCTATGATGGTAGCAGCTTGTTTTTATTTATAAAAATACATAAAAAAGATTTTGTGATTAGTTTTTTTAAGGCTAAAAACCACTTGGCGTCGAAGAGCAACCGTTCGTCAGAATAATGCCAAAATAACGAGTATCAAACTGACCGGTATTAACAGTAAAACAAATAGCAGCGACAATACACCCAGCAGCAAAGAGAGCGGATTGACCAGTGTCCCGATGCTGATATACGACCCTAGCAGCTCCCGCGCTTCGCTGGCGAGTGAGCCAATGCTCCACAAACTTTTGGCGGAACCGAGAAAACCCAGCTTCTGCACCTGACCCGCACGGATACCTTGCACCGTTGCACTGATTTCACCCTTGGCATCATCCAGCATCTGTCCGGCGATGGTGGGAATACCTTTTAGTTCTTCCAATGCCCACCAGAAACGCAGCAACACCAGAATCGGCAATAGCACCACTCCCACCACGATTAAGGCACTGGTTAGCGACCAACTGTTGAGGAAAAATAACCAGATGAAAATCCATACATCCAGCGCCACCCCCAGCAAGGCAGCAAAACGTACCTTGTCGGCTACGCTATCGACCAAGGGCAATAGGCGTTCAAAAATTGTCAGCAGGTGTTGCTGCTTATCGGGTGTTGCTACCACGGGATGCTACTGCCATCAACGTCAATCAAGCGCCCGGAATCGGCGCAGGTGACGTTTGCCAAATTGCGTTTCAACGCGGTCACGGATTCTTCTACCGATAGCTCGCCATTCGGACCACCCATATCCGTGCGTACCCAACCCGGATGCAGCAATACCACGCTAATGCCTTTACGTGCCAAATCGTGCGCTGCACTTTTGTTGACCATATTCAACGCGGCTTTGCTGGAACGGTAGAAGTAGCTACCGCCGGAGGTATTGTCGGCGATACTGCCCATTTTGCTGCTCATGTTGGCAATGACTTTGCGCTCACTGAGGGCAACGTTCGCGGCGAAGTCTTGCATCATGAGCATTGGCGTCACCACGTTAATGTGCAAAACGTCCAGCCATTCCTCGGCTTGGCAATGCCCGAAACCTTGGGCGCTCCAGCTACCGGATACCCCGGCGCTATTGAAGAGTATGTCGATGGGCTTGCCCTTCAGTTGGGCAGCCAGCACCTTGCGTTGTTGCGTGTTGGTGACATCCAGCGGATGAACGCTGACGTTGCTATTGGCAGCCGCCAGTTGCTTCAGTTCGTGGGCATTTTCAGGGGAACGGCAACAGGCAAGCACTTCCCAACCGTCAGCCGCATACTGACGAACCAGTTCCAGACCGATGCCACGATTGGCTCCTGTAATCATAATAGTGGGCATGTGAACATTCCTTCTAATGGGGTGGAAACAGTATAGCAGGGTGGATAATGATTGTGGGTTATCGCACGACCAGTAGTTTGATCAGCGATTCAGAACATGGCTCTTTGACTAACAGATCAATGAGTTAAGAGGCATTACTATCCATTACTAGTGTACGATGCCCTGCAAATGGCTGTTT
Source organism: uncultured Thiothrix sp. (assembly GCA_964420315.1). Lineage (GTDB taxonomy): Bacteria > Pseudomonadota > Gammaproteobacteria > Thiotrichales > Thiotrichaceae > Thiothrix. The sequence continues at coordinate 19,875 of CAYQTB010000008.1, forward strand.
TCAAACGCAAACGCCCCAAAGGCGTGATCGTGCATTCCGATCGTGGCAGCCAATATTGCTCCCATGCCTACCGCCAATTGCTGGAACAACACCAGTTGCAGGGCAGCATGAGTGCCAAAGGCAACTGCTATGACAATGCGTGTGCCGAAAGCTTTTTCCATTCACTGAAGGTGGAAGCTATCCACGGCGAACGGTTTGTCACCCGTGAAGCCATCCGCCAAACGGTGTTTGAATACATCGAAACCGACTACAATCGGCTTCGGTTACACGCTGCCAACACTACCGGAGTCCGGTAAGCTTTGAGGCAGATTTTTACCAACCACTCGCTTCTTGAGGTGTCCATTTTTGCTGGGGTAGATCAGTTTTAACGGGCGTATCAGCGAGTTGCTTTCAGCAACCGGTTCACCTCAGCTAGCGAGCTAGCCGAGGCGATCAAACATTATGAACGGCTTTATAACCACTGCATCCCACAAAAGGCTTTGGGCTACAAAATTCCCATTGATGCACTCAAGGAATGGCAGAAAAACAAACCAGAGCTTTTTAAAAAGAAAGTTTATGATCTATCGGGACTTGACACCGCCAACCATAGCGTACACAGGCTTATCCCAAATCTGCTGCGAGTGAAGCGCGGGATGCCTCGCTCAGCATCACCGTGTGCGCATAATGCGGATGTTCAATTCCCATCTGAATGGTCGCACCCTCCTTCACCGAAGCCACCATAATCGGGGTCAACTCAAAGCGCATAAAATGCACCGCAGAGGTTTTATCTGCCGTTTCGCGCTCTAAATCTTCATTGGCAATCGCGTAAACCTTATCGAAATCCGCTACCTGTACCCAAGTGTTACGTTCGATACCGATCAAACGCCCCAATTGCACCTTGCGTTCCTCAATGTCAGGAAACTCGACCATAAAAGTCGCTTTCCAGTTAGTGCCATCGGGAATGAGCGGGTTATACGCCTCCAGCTCTTCATTAATACCCTCAGACTCGAAAATCTTCTCGATCCGCAGCATTTCCTGAATCTGGTATTGCATGGTCAGGCGGTCTTCAAAATACAGCGTCGCATTCGGGCCGATGTGTATTTTGCGGTCAGCCTTATGCGCAATCACCTTCTCACGAAACGCCTTACGCTCGCTGGCATACTGTTCCAGACTCATCAAATCAGCACGGGTCAACTTTTCCATATTCCTCTCCTTACAAACCGTAAGCAATCCGCAACATGGTCAGCGGGTGGGTGGGTTCTGGCATTCCGTCATTCAAACCGTTCTCGATTTGATGACCTGCCATTGGGCAGTCACTGCCGTAATAATCAGGCTTAGACTGGTTTACTTTATTGAAAATTGGGCGGCAAATTTTCATTGAGGTGTCATGAAATTCGCTTTTCACCGCATACGTACCGTCATGCCCCGAACATCGCTCCAGCAATTCCAGCTTGGTATCGGGGATTAGCTCCAACAATTCACGGGTTTTGTAACCGATGTTTTGCACACGCAAATGGCACGCGGTGTGATAACTGACCTTACCCAATGGCTTCTTGAAGTTGGTGTTCAGTTTGGCTTCTTTGTGGCGCAACATCAGGTACTCGAACGGGTCGAAAATCCGCCCTTTCACCGTTTGCACATCGGCATCGTCGGGGAACATCAGCGGCAATTCTTGCTTGAACATCAGCACACACGACGGCACAGGGCCGACAATATCCCAGCCCTCATTGATGAGTTGCATCATCGCCGGAATATTAACGTCTTTAGCCGCCGCAACCGCATCGAGATCACCCAATTCCAGCTTAGGCATCCCGCAGCATCGTTCCTTATTCAACAAGGTGACAGGAATGCCGTTATGTTCAAACACTTTACGCAAGTCTTCGACGATATGCGGCTCGTTGTAATTGCCGTAGCAGGTCGCAAAAATCGCTACTTTACCGGTGGTACGCCCTGCGGCAACGGCTTTGGATTCATCCAAATTTTTATGACGTGCCACGCGGTCACGCCCTTTATCGCTGTGATACGAGGGGATTTTGGCGTTCGGATGCACCCCCAACACCTTGTCGAGTTGCTTGCGGAATGCCGGGTTCTGGTTCATTTTATTGACCACGCCCGCAACCACCGGAATGCCCGCCAACTTGCCAACGGTATCGGTGGAACTCAGCACTTTATCGCGGAATTTAGTGTCACCTTTTTTAAACTTCACTGCTTTGGCGCGTAGCATCAGGTGCGGGAAGTCGATATTCCATTCGTGTGGCGGAATGTAGGGGCATTTGGTCATGTAACACAGGTCGCACAGGTAGCAATGATCCACGACCTTCCAATAATCTTTTTTAGCGACGCCATCCACTTCCATCGTGGCAGACTCATCCACCAAATCGAATAAGGTAGGGAATGAATTACACAAGCTGACACAACGGCGACAACCGTGACAGAGATCAAAGACGCGCTCCATTTCGTGTATGACCGCATCTTCGTTATAAAATTCGGGGTTTTTCCAGTCCAGCGCGTGACGAGTGGGGGCTTCTAGGCTGCCTTCGCGTTTCGGGGTTGCCATGTTGCTGTTCTCCGGTTGGGGCGTAGGGGCGACGTGATTTCGCCCCCACCAAGACCTTAAGCGTCCAGATTATCCAGTGCTTTCTGGAAACGGTTCGCGTGAGAGCGCTCCGCTTTGGCCAGTGTCTCAAACCAATCCGCGATTTCGTCGAAACCTTCTTCACGTGCGTCTTTTGCCATGCCAGGGTACATGTCAGTGTACTCGTGAGTCTCACCTGCAATCGCTGACTTCAGGTTGTCTGCTGTCGCACCAATCGGCAAGCCAGTGGCTGGATCGCCAGAGGCTTCCAAGTATTCCAAGTGACCGTGGGCGTGACCGGTTTCACCTTCCGCAGTGGAGCGGAATACAGTCGCCACATCATTGTAGCCTTCCACGTCAGCTTTGGCTGCGAAATAGAGGTAACGGCGGTTGGCTTGAGATTCACCAGCGAAGGCATCTTTCAAATGCTGTTCTGTCTTACTACCCTTCAGTTCCATGTATGGACTCCTCGGTTGTGTGGTTGATTAAACTTCTTGGAAGATTATACTCTAAGTGAATGAGTCGCCCACTTCCAATCTTATATTGTGAATGTTTCATTCGATTTAACCAAACACTGACCCGTCGAGGAGATGAGGAACATGAAAGTTGCCGCAGCCGTTTATACGCTTGCCTCCGTTGTGGTATTGACCTTAATGGTCATGCGCCCCCCCGTGAATATTGCCAGTCCAGTTCAAGAGGCAGCCAACGCGCCTGCGGCTGCGGATGTAGCCATGCCCGTAACCATGCCAGCCGTCGCCCCTACTGCGGACACCGCATTAACCAGTACACCTCCAGCACCTGCGCCAATGGTTGAACCCGCACCGGCGGCGGCTATAGCACCGCTCCCGGCAGCAGCGCCGATGCCTGCTGCACCAACAGCACCCGTTCCTGCACCTAACGCGAACAAACCAACACCAGATGCTAACGCCACGCCTGATTACGCCCGTGAGCAACGCCTTGCGAGCGAAATCACCGATACAATTATGGATGGCGAGGTGATTAGTCTGAATGACGGCACGCAGAATTTCATGGGCATTCTCATGGCAGCAGAACAACCACGAGGGGCTGTTATTATTTTACATGGGCGCGGCTACCACGCGGATTGGGAAGATGTCGTGCATCCCTTACGGGTAGGTTTGGTGGCAAAAGGCTGGACGACCCTATCCTTGCAAATGCCAGTGCTTGAAAAAGAAGCTAAATACTACGATTACGTCCCGTTATTTGCCAATGCAGACAAACGCATCAACGCGGGTATAGCGCTGCTAAAACAGCAAGGCATTACCAACATCGTGTTAGCGGCTCACAGTTGCGGCGCACACATGGCTATGAACTGGGTAGAGACAACTGGCGGAAAGGATATTGCCGCTTATGTGGGGCTGGGGATGGGAGCAACCGATTACCAACAGGAACTGCTACACCCCTTCCCGCTGGATAAATTAACCGTACCTGTATTGGATGTGTATGGTGAGAAAGATTTTCCACAAGTACTCAGCCTTGCACCGGAACGTCAAGCACTCATGCAAAAAGCAGGCAATACACATTCCAAACAGATGGTGTTACCTGATACCGACCATTATTACAAAGACAAGGGCGACGCGCTCACGGCGGTGGTTGCTAACTGGTTAAACAGCTTACCGTGATCGGTGCTACACCGTAAATAAAAAAGGTCGCACGAAAGGCGACCTTTTTGAAAGGGACAATTAAGAGTAAGCAGGCTTACAAGCGCCCGGGACACGTCCGAACCCCACCAGCCGATCAGCCCAATAGCCTTCAAGCTTATCGGTGGTAATGGCTTTACCGGTACGCGGTGCATGGACAAATTTCTCATCACCCAAGTAAATACCAACATGACTGATGCGCTTGCCACTGGTTTTAAAGAAAACCAAGTCGCCTTTGCTGGCTTCATGCTTAGGGATTTTAACCGATGCGGCGTATTGATCAGCGGACGTGCGCGGCAGGGAGATACCAGCACCTTGCTCAAAAGCAAATCGCGTCAAACCACTGCAATCAAAACCCGTTTTAGGGCTTTCACCACCATAGCGATACATTTTGCCTTTTTGCTTTTCAGCATTCCACACCACACGGTCTAACAGGGTGGTATCACGTGAAGCTTGAACAGGTATTTTCGTCACAGTTGCTGAGGTATTTGAAGTATTCTTGGAATGGGCAAACTGCGCGGTATACACCTTGGTTTGTTCTGCATCCGCAGTTTTAACCGTTTCAGAATTACAGCCAGCCAGTAACAATGCCACCATCCCTACACTCAACAGGGATAACGGCTTCACACTAACACTACTCATAATCTCTTGTATAACCTTTCTTGCGTTATTTCGCATAAAACAACCGTTTTACTTTTGATGATTTTACACACTATAAAACATCACGGAGCGAACGTTAGCAGAGACTATACACAAGAAACAACCATAGCGGTCAATATTAGTTCAGATGTACCATTGAATGTTTCAATTGTTTGGAACCCGCCAATACGTTGTTGAATTACAACATATTGGCATTAACTGATAATAAAAATCAATTAGGATTTAAGCAAAAGATAGCGTGACGCTAACACACTTACGCCGTAATCGCTGTGATAGTCATCACAAACTACCAGTGTTTCTACCGTAAAAAATTTCCTTCATTTCCTTACGTAATTGCATTTCAATCTGCTTAATGTCTTTTTCAAAATAATCATTTTTACCCAGACCAAACAAGTAGTTATCCAATTCAAACTCCTTCAGCATCATCTTGGTGTGAAAGATATTCTCTTGGTAAACGTTAACGTCCAGCATGGAATAATTACGTTTTGTTTCGGGTGACAAAAAATTTTGGATGGAATTAATCTTATGGTCGATGAAGTGCTTTTTACCTTTCACATCACGGGTAAAACCCCGCACCCGATAGTCCATGATGACAATATCGGATTCCAAACTATGTATTAAGTAATTCAATGCTTTCAACGGTGAGATACGCCCACATGTGGAAACATCAATGTCAGCACGAAAAGTACTGATGCCGTTATCCGGGTGACTTTCCGGGTAGGTATGCACCGTCAGATGACTTTTATCCAGATGTGCCACCACATCTTCCGGGTAAGGGCCGGGACGTGCTGACGCTGATGCATGAATTTTCTCTTCTGACAAGACTGGTTCTTCCGATACCAGAATCGTGACGCTCGCGCCTTGAGGATCGTAATCTTGACGTGCTACGTTTAAAATATTAGCACCAATAATGTCTGCCACATCCGTGAGGATTTTGGTCAAACGGTCGGCATTGTACTCTTCATCAATGTACGCGAGGTATTCTTCACGGTGAGCCGGACTCCTTGCGTAGCAGATGTCGTAAATATTAAAACTTAAGGCTTTAGTCAGGTTATTAAACCCGTGCAGGCGAATCTGCTTTTGATGACGCTCAACCAATTCTGATCATCCTCTTTGTCAGGCGTAGCATAAAAAAATCAACCGGTTGACCGACAACCGGTACGGGGGTGAACTATGCAAAACTATGCCTCAATGTGCAAGTGAAATAAATGCTTCACGACGCCTCGTGCAACTCAAAATCGTGGGTAATCTCAGCAGTTTTGCCCAACATAATCGAAGCGGAACAATATTTTTCGGCAGATAACTTAACAGCCCGCTCGACTTTATCGGTAGCGAGATTGCGTCCGCTGACCACAAAATGCAGGTGGATACGGGTGAAAACTTTGGGATCTTTGTCTGCCCGCTCAGCGTCGATCTGCACCTCACAATCCAGTACTTGTTGTTTGGATTTTTGCAGGATCAGCACCACATCGAAAGACGAACAACCACCCAAACCCAGCAACAGCATTTCCATCGGGCGCATTCCAAGGTTACGCCCCCCAAATTCGGGTGCGCCATCCATCACCACGGAATGCCCACTACCGGACTCGCCGACAAAACTCATATTATCCAACCATTTGACTCTGGCTTTCACGCTAGGCTCCTGTTATGTGCAAAAGCAAATTCTAGCACACTCCAGAATTTGACTTAACTCACACTCCCCACCCCCGATATTGTGATAGCCTAAAACGGAAACCTAATGGACAAAGGAGCGTAACGAATGTTTGGAGAATCTCACGATCTTGCCACCGAATTTCCCGAATACAAAGAACAGATTCATCACCTGAAAATGAATAATCGGCATTTTGCCCGCCTGTTTGACGAGTACCATGAGGTGGACTCGCAACTGCATCGCATTGAGCAGGAAATCGAAGTCCATGCCGACGATTTTGTGGAAGGTCTCAAATTGCGCCGCCTACACCTAAAAGACGACCTGTACGGCATGTTGAAGCAAACGGCTTAAGCTCATTTGCCAGCCTGCGCTCAACCGCATCCCATAGCAGGCTGGCAATATTAGCAGTATAAATAGCATCCAATTCACGAATACACGTCGGGCTAGTGACATTAATCTCGGTCACATAATTCCCGATCACATCCAGCCCCACGAATAGCAAACCCATTTCCCGCAATACCGGTGCAATGCCTGCACAGATGGCGAATTCACGCTCCGTCAGATCCACACCAACACCCTTACCGCCTGCCGCCAAATTCGCCCGCCCCTCACCTTCTGCCGGAATCCTAGCCAATGCATGAGGGAACGGCTCACCGTCGATCAGCAAAATGCGCTTATCGCCCTGTTTGTATTCGGGTAAAAAGCGCTGTGCCATCACCGTGCGCGTGCCGTGCGCGGTAATCGCCTCCAGAATCACATTCGTATTCGGGTCGCCCTGTTTAATCTGGAAAATCATCGCACCGCCCATGCCATCCAAAGGCTTAACCACAATATGTTGCTGTTGCGCCAGAAATTCGCGGAGTCGTGCCATATCGCGGGTCACACGCGTTGGCGGGCAATATTCAGGAAACCACGCCGCAAATAATTTTTCATTGGCACTGCGGATACTCGCTGGGCGATTCACCACCAGCGTGCCACGTTTTTGTACCAATTCCAGCAAATACGTGCTGTAAATGTATTCCATATCAAACGGCGGATCCTTGCGCATCAACACCACCGGCAATTCATGCAGCGGCTTAACCAACGCCTCACCGAACGCAAACCAAGCACTGGGATCATCTGTTACCGTCACCGGATTCATCTTGGCAAACACCACACCATCATCCATAAACAAGTCGCCTTGCAAAATATGGAACAAGGGGCAACCACGGCGCTGGGCTTCCAACATCATGGCAAAGGTACTGTCTTTTTTAATGTTAATGCTGCTGATCGGATCCATCACAATACCGATAGCGTAGGCAGGAACGGTGCTCATGCATGAACTCCCGACAAATAAAGGCTCAGATAAAGGCTCAGAATTCCGCTTTCAGATCACGGGAAAGCAGCTCGTTTACCGCTTGCTTAGGCGGCAAGTGCTCGTAAAGGATACGGTAAACCTGTTGGCAAATCGGCATTTCCACCCCGGCACGCTCGGCTAGTTTGCCGATGGAAAGTGCTGATTTCGCGCCTTCTACCGCCTGCCCGATTTCCGCGATAGCTGCATCCCGACTTTTGCCCTGACCAAGTGCCAAGCCCAAACGCCGGTTGCGCGACTGGTTATCGGTGCAAGTCAGCACTAAATCACCGACACCGGCTAATCCCATCAACGTTTCGGGTTGTGCACCAAGCTTTGTACCCAAACGCATGATTTCCGCTAAGCCACGGGTCACGATCGCCACCCGCGCATTCGCCCCAAAACCCAAACCGTCGGAAATGCCCGCCGCAATCGCCAAGACGTTTTTCACCGCCCCGCCCAATTCCACGCCTAACACATCATTACTGAGGTAAGCGCGGTAATTCGCCGCACTAAACGCTGCGGCAACGGCTTGCGCCAAAGCAGGCTGATTGGCTGCCACGGTCATCGCCGTCGGCAGACCACGCGCCACTTCAGCCGCAAAGGTAGGACCAGACACCACACCATAAGCGCGACATTGCAGCAACTCCTCCTCCAATACCTGATGCAACAACTTACCGCTTTCCAGCTCCAAACCTTTGGTAGCCCAAAAAACGGCATCTTCAGCACTCAATAACGGGGACAATTTTCGCAACATGTCACGGAACACATGGCTGGGTACAACCACCAAATGGTCATCCGCAAACGCCGCCACCGTCGGCAAATCAGCAGAACACTGGAGTTTGTCAGGAAAAGCAATACCCGGCAGGTAATGGGCATTTTCACGTTGTCGATTCAAATTGGCAACGTGTTCAGGGTTAATATCCCACAGCAACACATCCAGACCATTACGCGCTAATTGCAACGCTAACGCGGTCCCCCAGGAACCCGCGCCGTAAACCGCGATGGACTGGATGCGCTTACTCATGCCGCGCCAACTTTCGCTTTCTCTTCCTGTAAACGGCGAGCATACAAGGCATCGAAGTTGATTGGTGACAGGTGCAGTTCCGGGAAGCTGCCTTTTGACACCATCCCCGCAATCACTTCACGCGCATACGGGAACAGGATGTTAGGGCAATACGCCGCCAGCAAATGATTGAGTTGCTCCTGCCCATAGCCTTGAATAAAGAACACCCCAGCCTGTTTGACTTCCACCAAAAATGCGGTTCTATCATCGCTTTTGACAGTAATGGTAATAAACAACTCCACTTCGTAGTTGTCATTAGCCAGGGTATTGACCTTGGTATTCAAATCCAGATTGGTATTAGGGTTCCACTCTTGGGTAAAAATAGCCGGTGAGTTAGGCGCTTCAAACGAAACATCCTTGATATAAATACGCTGAATAATAAATTGTTGTTCTTGCGGTTGAGCGTCGCTCATAGCACACCCCTTTAATGGATTTAAGGTTCAAACAGCAAGGCGTCAAGCTTGCCAGCACGGTCTAAAGCCGCCATGTCATCATAACCACCGATGGATAAATCACCGATGAATAGTTGCGGCACCGTGTGACGTTGACTGAGACGCTCCATCTCCGCCCACAGCTCAGTATCATTGCCAACACGGATTTCTTCGTACTGAACACCTTTGCGTTTGAGCAGCATCCGTGCTCGCAAACAATAGGGGCAGAACAGCGTCGCATACATGCGTACCGGGCGTTGCGTCATCGTTTACTCACCGGAAGATTGGCGGATTCCCATGCCATAATACCACCCGCCAGATTACTGACATTCTCAAAACCTTCTTTGGTCATGACACCGCAAGCATGGGAAGAACGGCTACCACTGCGGCAATACACCAAAACCGGCTTGTTTTTGGCGTATTCCAACTCAATCAAGCGTTTTTTCAACTGCCCCAAGGGAATGTGCTTCGCACCTTTGATTTTTCCGGCGCTCACCTCTCCATCCTCACGGACATCAACGACAACCGAACCCTCCTGATTGAGGATTTGCACCGCCTGAGTTGCGTTAACTTGTTTATATTTGCGGGTGAGGCGACTGAACTCTGTCCAGACAATCATGCCGATGATAGCCACCAAACCCATCATTAACAGAGGATGATTACGGGCGAAAACGATATACTCTTCCACATTAGACCCTTCAGCAACGAACAGTGGCTAAAGATATACATCACAAAGAACGAGGTAAACCCCTAAACATAGATTTTTTGGTAATAGTCAGGCAGATATTCCGCGTGGGGCAGTGCAAAAAACTTCCTGCATCATGCTAATCAAGCGCAACGTGCGGTAATCACCCACGCGGTAATAGACGCGATTAGCATCCTTACGCGAAGCCAAAATGCCTTTATCCCGCAAAATTGCAAGGTGTTGGGAAATATTGCTTTGGGATGTGCCGACGCTATCCACAATATCTTGTACACTCACTTCTCTATCACCCAGCACACATAGAATTTTTAAACGCAATGGATGTGAAATAGCTTTCAAAGAACGGGAAGCACGATCAATGTCCTCTTCTTTGATTAACATATCTTCAATCGTGAAGTCACACTTATTGTTGAGAGCAGTGCTACCCATAGATTTCCTCATCGAAAATGGTATTTTTTAAGTTTCCGTCACTCAAGCAACACTAACAATAAGACAGATAACCCAATATATTAGTATAGATGGATACGATAATATACTCTATTACATTCCGTGTCATCTCTTTCCTATGATAGACTCATTGACCATTAACAGCTTAGAACAATTGACCCACGGTGAAAGTTTACCTCCCCCTGCTCATACTGCTATTCGTCTCATGGACTCATGCGAATGCTGCTGACCCCAAAAAACAGCAGCAATTACAGCGTGATATCCGGGATCTATCCAAAGAGATCAGCTCGCAACAAGACGAGTCACGTGACTTGCAAAGTGAAGTGACCAAGCTGGAAAAGAAACTGGGGGAAATTTCAGACAAACACCACCAAACTGAAAAAAAAATTGAAGCCATACTCAGCAAATTGGAGGATTCCGTTCGCAAACAACAAAAGCTCGATGCCGAGTTGCAGGCTCAAAAATCCGGTTTAGCACAGCAATTACAGGCACTGTATACTGCTGGCGAACAATCCCATCTGCGCTTGCTATTACGTCAGGACGAACCCTCTGACATTAGCCGCACTGTCCGTTACTTTGAGTATTTGAACGAAAACCGTGTCACCCGCATTCAAGGCATCCAAAAAACCCTAAATGATATTGAGGCTGTGCGTACTGCCATCGAAAAAGACAATAGTTACTTACAGGAGCTCAATAAAACCCTTGAACAACAAAAAGTCGACATTCAAAGTACACTGAAAACCCGTTCACTCGCACTGGACACTATAAAAAGCGACATTCGCTCTGCTGAAAAAAAGCTTAGCAAACTAAAAATCGAAGAAGCCAACTTACAAGCAGTACTCGACCGTATTGTCGCCAATAAAGCCAAAGAAAAACAACAAACCAGTGCCACAACGGCAATAGAAGAGCCGCAGGCAGCCAAACCGAGCAGCACTGAATCGACCACCAAACCCGCAAAAATAACCAAGGCAGAAGCAGTCACCAACACTTCCTCAGCAGCACTGAACAGCGGCAAAGCGTTTTCCAAGCTACGTGGTCAATTGCCTTGGCCCGTGAGCGGAAAAATCATTCACAGTTACGGTTCAGCGCGAAATGAAAAACAACGTTGGCGCGGTGTGGTACTGGCCGCCCCCGGTGGGAGCAAAGTCAAAGCGATTGCCAAAGGTCGGGTGGCGTTTTCCGGCTGGATGGATGGTTACGGGCATTTAATCATCATCGAACATGACAATAACTACATGAGCCTTTACGGCTATAATCGGGCAGTCTATAAAAAGGAGGGGGCAACAGTGAACGCCAATGAAACGATTGCAGCCGTCGGCAACTCTAGCGGACAAAGCCAAGATGCCCTGTATTTTGAAATCAGGAGCGGCACAACCCCACAGAATCCAGCACGTTGGTGTCGCTGAAACTTGTATTGGCTACGCCACTACACTCAATGAATACGTTACAATTGCACCATTTTTACCACAACCAAAGTGCATTTCTGCCACACAGTGGTAAACTGGCGGGGTTTTGCAACCAGTAAGGCAACCACAAAACCATTCTGCTGACAAGGACGTGAGCAGCTCAAACATTGGAGAGATACGATTATGCATACACGTTACCGCGTTCTGGCTGGCACTATGGCTGGCGTACTGATTGGTGTCACCACCAGCATCAGCCTCAATGTGTTCGCCTTTCGGCAAACGGTTGAAAACACTCCGCCACTGGATGAGCTGCAACAATTTTCCGAGGTCTACTCACGTATCAAGGAAAACTACGTTGAGGATGTCAAAGACAAAGACCTGATGACCAATGCCATTCGGGGAATGCTCAGCAACCTCGACCCGCATTCCGCTTACTTGGATGAAGAAGAATTCAAGGAATTGCAAGTTGGCACTAGCGGTGAGTTCGGTGGCTTGGGTATCGAAGTCGGCATGGAAGACGGTTTCGTTAAAGTGATCTCTCCTATTGACGATACCCCTGCTCAAAAAGCGGGTTTACAAGCGGGCGACTTAATCATCCGTCTCGACGAAACCCCCGTGAAAGGCATGACCCTAAACGATGCCGTCAAACTGATGCGAGGCAAACCGGGTAGCAACATTGACCTAATGATCGTCCGTGAGGGCAAAGACAAACCCTTCAAAGTCAGCATTAAGCGTGACATTATTCAAGTCAAAAGCGTCAAACAACGCATCCTAGAGCCGGGTTATGGTTATGTGCGTATCACCAGCTTCCAAGCCAAAACCACTGAAGCACTCATGGAAGGCATCGAAACCCTCAAAAAAGAAAACAAGAATAAGCCGCTGCGCGGCTTGATACTTGACCTACGCAACAACCCTGGCGGGGTCTTGAATGCAGCCGTCGGCGTCTCGGACGCATTCCTAGAGTCCGGTAAAATTGTTTACACCGAAGGGCGGGTTGAAGATGCCAAAATGGAATACAGTGCTCAAAAAGGTGACGCCATTGACAATGCCCCGATTGTGGTACTGGTTAACCAAGGCTCAGCCTCCGCTTCCGAAATCGTCGCAGGCGCACTCAAAGACCACAAACGCGCCCTAGTCGTCGGTCAAAAAACGTTTGGGAAAGGCTCCGTACAAACCGTCTTGCAGTTAAATGACAAAACAGCGGTCAAACTCACTACCGCGCGTTACTTCACCCCTACTGGACTCTCCATTCAGGCGGAAGGCATTACACCCGACATTGAACTTAAATCCCTGAGAGTCAAAGGTGAAGATGACACTGATGAGATGCTTGACCCGGTCTCAGAAGCCAATTTAAGCAAACACCTCAGCAACCCTAACGGCAATGGCAAAACCGAAAGCAAGCCTGCTGAGGAAAAAACCGAAGAAACGCCTGCCAACACCGAAGGGAAAACCGAGGAAAAAACCGACAAAGCCATTGACGCTGATAAAGCTAAATCATCGCTGGCTGAAGACGATTACCAGCTCTTTGAAGCCCTGAATATTCTCAAGGGTATGGATTTGGTGCAAACCCGCCTCAAACCAGAGCCGAAGACCACGGAAGCCAACAGTGGTAAGGTTATGTAATGCAGAGCACCGCAATGGATGAACAACTGACCCATTTCAATGCTCAAGGTCAGGCACACATGGTTGATGTCGGTGAAAAAGATTTCACTCACCGCATCGCCATTGCCGAAGGGTCCATTACAATGCAACCCCACACCTTGGAAAAAATCCTGCAAGGCGACCATAAAAAGGGCGATGTACTGGGCATCGCCCGCATCGCAGGCATTATGGCAGCCAAAAAAACTGCCGACTTAATCCCACTGTGTCATCCGCTGGCACTGACCAAAGTTGACATCGCACTAACTCCACAAACTGAAACGGCTTGCGTCCATTGCCGTGTCAGCGTCGAAACACGCGGGCAAACCGGTGTTGAGATGGAAGCCCTAACCGCCGTGAATATTACTCTGCTAACCATCTACGATATGTGTAAAGCCATTGATAAAGGCATGTCAATGGAAGGCATCCGCCTGCTCCTGAAATCCGGTGGAAAATCCGGCGAATGGATTCGAGCCTAATGCATTAACACTCTCTACCTAGTGAAACCCCTTGGCGACGCACATTAAAACCCTAGTGCAACTGCTTAAAAATTACATTATACTGCTTGCCAATGGTAATTTTTTATACCATGTATTAGTGTTTTATAGTCACAACTTAACCGTTTATTTTCTAGGAAGTGTCATATGTTTTCGCGATCCCGTCCTGCCCCCCTAGGCATAACCGCAATCAGCGCTGTTACTATCGGAACTATTCTCATGGTGATGGCAGGC
>CAYQTB010000008.1:34252-41890 GCA_964420315.1 uncultured Thiothrix sp.
CATAACCGCAATCAGCGCTGTTACTATCGGAACTATTCTCATGGTGATGGCAGGCTCAGCATCTGCCAATCGCGTAACACTGGTCGCAACCATCAATAACCAATCCATACTAGAACCGGTTTCTTGGGCGGTATTCAAGCTTGATGGCACAAACACCTCCTCAAAACCCGTGGCAGAACTCGAACGACGCCATAGCGGCACTGTATATTTGGATGCCGGACGTTATCGGGCTACCGTGACACAAGAACACATCCGCAAAGAAGCCATCTTCAAAGTCGAAGCCAATGTTGACAAAACCATCACCATTGCCTTGGACTAACTAATAAAAAAGGTCACGTAACGTGACCTTTTTTAGCGGCTGCGCCGTCTTATTAGGCAGGCATATAATCCTTGAATGGCTTGATATCTATAGCATCACCCAACTGCTCTTTCGCATAATTGATTGCATGTTTACGTTCACGGAAGAAACGTTCTTCGCCAATATGCTTAGCCAAACCAGAACGTTGGAATACCTCGTATACCCGCAGTTTCGCCCGTGCAATATAAAACTCAATACCCGCAAACTTGAGACGATCTGCCAGCTTCTCTAACATTTCCTCCCCAGTGGAATCCACTTGATCAATAGACTCCATATCCAGAATCAGGACTTTCAGATTGGGTTTTTGCGAAACGTTATTGAGCAATTTACCTTCCAAATAGCCGGTGTTGGCAAAGTATAAATCACCATCAAAGCGATAGACCGCAACCGTATCGCTGGTTTTCAGATGGTGAGCTTCGGCATCACGCATTGTGCCATCCTCATCACGGGCAACCTCCACCAAACGTGGACTCATGGTGCGATACAAGAACAAGCCCAATGACAACACTATACCCAACATAATACCTTTATCCAAACTAGGGGCAAACGACAATGTCGCAATAAATGTAAGCACAGCGACTATACCGTCCTGTGGTTCAACCCGCCAAGCACGCTTGACTGGCTCAATTTTCACCAAATTAACCACTGCCACAATAATAACCGCCGCCAACGTTGCCTGTGGCAAGTGATACAACAACGGGGTTAAGAACAACAAGGTCAATGCCACCAGCAATCCGGTCACAACCGAGGAGAATCCAGTGACAGCACCCGCAGCAAAGTTCACCGCTGAGCGTGAAAACGAACCTGAAACGACATACCCTTGGAAAAGACCAGCCACGATCTTAGCCAAACCCTGACCAACCAACTCTTGGTTAGCCGACAAACGCTGGCGAGTTTGCGATGCCATCGCTTTTGATATTGAAATGGCTTCAACGAAGCCCATCAACCCAATAATGAATCCATTTAACAGCATGTTAAGCCACTCTTGAGCGCTCAAACTAAACTCAGGCAACGCGAAAGAGGGCAACCCTTGGGGAATTTCCCCAACAACAGCCCCACCCTGCTCAGAGAATCCCGCGAAATAAGACACTAAGGTAGCCACAATGACGGTCATTAAGACATTGGGTAAGCGCGGCGCGTATTTTTTTAGGGCAATTAAGGACAGCAGCGAGAACACACCGATGAATACTGTTGCCACGTGGAGATTGCCCAGCATTATCAGCAATTGATACAGATACTCGTAATAATGCTCGAAATTACCAGAACTTAGCTTAATACCAAGCAAACTCGGAATTTGTGACCCAGCGATAATCAAGGCAGCAGCACTAGTAAAACCGATAATGACAGGATTCGACAAGAAATCAACCAGCGCACCCGCTCGCATCAACCCTAAGGCCAATTGTATAAACCCTGCCACCAGTACCAAGGTAGCCGAATAAGCCATAAAAGCCTCTACACCTAAATGCGCATAGGGCTGTAACGCAGCCGCTGACATAAGCGACCCTATCGCGACAGGCCCTGTTCCCAATTGCCTAGAGGAGCCAAAAATCGCTGCAACCATGACAGGCAGAAATGCGGCGTAAAGACCAACGTAAGGTGGCAAACCAGCAATATAAGCATACGCCATTGACTGGGGAATCAACACCAAAGCCACGGTCAAACCGGCCATGGCATCGGCTTTTAATACCGCAGGATTCTTTAACTCGCCGATCCAATCCTTATACGGTGTGAAACGATCCTTCCAGTCGCTCAACAGCGACACTAGCCAACTACTCATGTTAATGCTTACCTCTAGCTAAATGCATGATATGTGTACTACCTAAATAATAAATCAGCGACAAAATCGCTGATTTATTAGAATATAAGATTGTACTAAAATTACCACAAGACTGACAGCAAAGGGATTCAATGCTAAAGCGTCATTACTATAGGATTTCTCAATACTACTCAACAGTCACGGATTTCGCCAAATTGCGCGGCTTGTCCACATCCGTGCCTTTCAACACTGCAACGTGGTAGGACAACAATTGCAACGGAATCGTGTACACAATCGGTGCCAGCATTTCAGGGACGTGTGGCATTTCCAGCACATGCAAATTATCCGCCGCCACAATATGCGCCTCGCGGTCGGCAAACACATACAACTCACCACCTCGCGAACGCACTTCTTCCAAATTGGACTTGAGTTTCTCCAACAAGGTCGTGTTAGGCGCTACCGTGACAATCGGCATTTCGTTGTCGACCAATGCCAGCGGACCATGCTTGAGTTCACCGGCGGGATACGCTTCTGCGTGGATATAGGAAATTTCCTTGAGCTTGAGCGCCCCCTCCATCGCAATCGGGTAAAGTTCACCACGCCCTAAAAACAGCGCATGGTTTTTCTCGATGAAACGTTCTGCCAAGGTTTGGATTTTCGGGTTTAAATCCAACGCTTGCTCGATGAGCGCAGGCAGTTTGCGTAAATCGGCCACCATCTGCGCGACTTTGGTTTTGTCTTCACCTTTGGCTTGCATCAGCAACACCAGTAGCAATTGTAACGCCACCAACTGCGTCGTAAAGGCTTTGGTCGATGCCACGCCGATTTCCGGGCCTGCCATGGTCATCAGTGCCATGTCGGATTCGCGGGTCAAGGAACTTTCCGCCACGTTACAAATGGTCAGGGTTGCCAATGCGCCGTGGTTTTCCTTGATCTTTTCCAGCGCTGCTAAGGTATCAGCGGTTTCACCCGACTGCGAAATGGTCACAAACAGCATGTTTTTGCGCGGCGGCTGACGGCGGTAGCGGTATTCACTCGCCACTTCCACATTGCACGGAATATCGGTATTCGCCTCAATCCAATAACGTCCCACCAAACCGGCGTGGTAGCTTGTGCCACACGCCAGAATTTGAATTTCTTCCACCTGCGCCAAGCGTTCCAACGCATCCGGCATCCCCAGCAAGGCTGGTAACACATGATCATCCGCCAAACGGTTTTCCAACGTACCCGTCACTGATTGCGGCTGCTCGAAGATTTCTTTCAGCATGAAATGGCGGTATTCGCCCAATTCTGCCGAACACATCGACGCATTCGACTCGCGTACCGGACGCACCACGCGCTCGCCACTTACATCAAAAATGTCGATCTTTTTACGGGTAATCCGCGCCACATCGCCATTTTCCAAATAAATAAAGCGGCTGGTCACGGGTAACAGCGCTTGAATGTCTGAACCAATGAAATTTTCACCAACGCCCAAGCCCAACACTAGCGGGCTGCCTTGGCGTGCCACGATCAAGGTATCCGGCTCATCTGGCGAAATCACCGCCAGCGCATACGCCCCGTGCAATTCACACCGTGCTGCCATCACCGCATCCAACATACTCACACCCTGACGGCGGAAGATGTCGATCAAATGCGCAATCACTTCGGTATCGGTATCCGAATCGAAACGGTAGCCATCGTCTTGCAACCGTTTCCGCAATTCGACATGGTTTTCGATAATGCCGTTATGCACCAAACCGACCCATTCGCCGCTGAAATGCGGGTGCGCATTGCGTTCGGCAGGTACACCGTGCGTTGCCCAGCGGGTATGCGCAATGCCCAATTTGCCATCAATCGGCTCACCTTCGAGACGCGCCATCAATGCGGCAACTTTGCCCACCGCACGACTGCGTACCAAATCCCCCGCCTCACGAATGACCGCAACCCCTGCGGAGTCATAACCGCGGTATTCCAAACGGCGTAAGCCTTCCAATAAAATTTCCACCACCGGACGTTGCGCGACTGCGCCGACAATACCACACATTACTTTTTCTCCTTCACTGGACGCTGCCAGCCTTTCAAGGTCATTTGTTTAGCGCGGGACAAGGTAAGCTCACCTGCCGGAGCGTCTTTGGTAATGGTTGAACCAGCGCCAATCGTAGCGCCATCGCCAATACTCACGGGGGCGACCAATTGCGTGCAAGAGCCAACGAATACGCCGTCACCGATGACGGTTTTGTGTTTGTTTGCACCGTCGTAGTTACAGGTAATCGTGCCTGCACCAATGTTTACGTTGTCGCCCATCTCGGTATCGCCGATGTAGCTCAGGTGATTCACCTTGCTGCCCTTGCCAATGCTGGCTTTTTTGGTTTCGACGAAATTGCCGATCTTGGCCTTTGCGGCAAGAACTGTGCCGGGGCGTAACCGCGCAAACGGACCAATGTCGCAATTTTCCGCAATCCGCGCGGATTCGATCACCGAATGCGCTTTGACGTGCGTATTGTCGCCAATTTCAGCATCCTGAATCACACATCCCGCTTCCACCGTGACGTTATTGCCGAGCTTGACCTTGCCGATCAACACCACATTCACATCCAAAAAGACATCTTGCCCGGTTTCGACCGTGCCACGAATATCCAAACGGGCAGGGTCAGCGACGGTCACGCCTTCCAACATCAACTTTTCCACTTGACGTTGTTGGCAAGCGCGTTCTAACCGTGCCAATTGCACCCGATTGTTCGCGCCCTCGACCTCAAGCGGATCAGCACACAGCACCGTATTAATGCTGCCGCCTTCGGCTACCGCCAAGCTGACGCAATCGGTGAGGTAATATTCGCCTTGTGCATTTTGCGGGGTCAATTGCTGCAACCAACGCTTCAGATCCGCACCACGCGCCGCAATGAAACCGGTGTTCACTTCGTCAATCTGGCGTTGCGCATCACTGGCGTCTTTTTCCTCAACAATCGCTTGCACCAAACCGTCGGCATTGCGCACTATGCGCCCATAGCCTTTCGGATCAGCAAGCTGCGTGGTTAAAATGCACAATGCAGCATCGCCCAACCCTTGCGCCAAAGCCTGCAAGGTCGTGGAACGAATCAGCGGTACATCGCCATACGCAATCAATACCACGTCGTCATTCTCCACCAAATGGATGGCTTGACTGACCGCGTGACCTGTGCCTTTTTGCACCGATTGCAGCGCCCAACTGAGGTTTTCGCCTTGAATGTGTGCACGCACCAATTCGCCACCATGCCCATAAACAATAGCCATGCGGCACGCCACGTTACGGTTTTGCAGGGCAGCACATGCTTCCACCACACGTTGTAACATCGGTTTACCCGCAATCGGGTGCAGAACTTTTGGCAAAGAAGAGCGCATCCGAGTGCCTTGACCCGCTGCGAGGATAATCGGGAAAATATTCATTGAGGAATGCCCGTCAGTCAATTGGTTGTCATAAATAATAGTCAGATCACCAAGGCAGCCTATGTGATACCCATCACATCCAGCTCATCAAAGTTTTTTACCCAGCGGTGTTGCAATGCAGGGGTTGGCTGATCTTCGCGCACGACACAACAGGTTTTTAACCCTGCTTGCGCCGCCGCATCCAACTCTTCCGCGATATCCGATAGGAATAAAATCTCAGCGGCGGGCAATCCCAGCGTGGCAACAATTGCCTGATACGATGTAGCCTCACGCTTATGCCCTACCGTCGTATCAAAATAGCCACTGAACAGCGGGGTTAAATCACCGGCATCAGAATACCCGAACAACAGCTTCTGCGCATACACCGAACCCGACGAATAGACATACAATTTCAGACCAAGCTCATGCCAGTGCAGTAAATGGCGCACCGCATCCTCATACACATGCCCGGTGAAATCGCCGTTGCGGTAGCCTTCTTCCCACATCAAGCCCTGAATGACCTTCAGCGGCGTAATTTTTTTGTCTTCCGCAATCCACTGCCGCAATTGCGCAATCGCCCCCGCTAACGACAACACCGCGTTGCCGGTTTCCAAGCGCACGTCATCAATCAGTTGGGCAACTGCCGGGTCTTGACGATGCTTCACCACAAACGCCTCCATTTGCTGGTCGGCGTAAGGGAACAACACGTCTTTCACGAATGACAGGCTGGTGATCGTGCCTTCAATGTCGGTGAGTATGGCTTTAATGCTCATCAGTTCTCCAAGCGCGGAAACAATGCCGCAATGTCGCTGCCGGTAAAATTCGCCACCCAACCTTCAGGATTAGTGAACAAGCGAATCGCCTTGAAACGTGGATTCGGCCCCATGTCAAACCAGTGCGTTGTCCCCGCTGGCACGCTGATTAAATCGCCTTTTTCACACAGCACCGTGTATACCTTGTCGCCCAGATGCAGGTAAAACAAACCCTGCCCATCCACAAAAAAGCGCACCTCGTATTCGGAATGGGTATGTTCGTTTAAAAATTTCTGGCGAAATGGCGCCTTGTCAGGGTGATCAGGCGTTAAACTGACGACATCCACGCTCTGAAAGCCATTCTCTGCCATTAAACGCTCAATATCCGCACGATATGCCGCAATCACCTCATCCTGTGTTGCCGTATCCGTTAACGGGGCATTAGCCTCCCAACGCTCAAAACGCACGCCCTGCGCTTGCAATAAAGCACTGATGGTCGCGTAATCGGTATAGGTTTCAGCCTGTTGCGGATTGTTATCCGCGTAAATTTTCAATTCGCTCATGATTTTACCTGTCTAATAGCATTTGTCGATAAACACATTCAAACAAAAACTCTAGCGCCTCAATATGCCGCTGGGTATCCGTCACCGTCGCCCCCCACGTATACAAGCCATGCCCGCGAATCAAATAGCCGATAGTCTGCGGGTTTGCATCCAAATAAGCATCAACGACTGCCGCCAGCGCGGGAATATCCTGGCTATTCGGAAACACCGGAATCACCACACGACTGTCATGCGTGGTCACACCGGGAAATGCCTTTTGCACCTCATAACCCTCAAATACCACTTGCTCCAAACGCATCGACAGCACCGTGGCATTCACCGAATGCGTGTGCAGCACACAACCCAGTGCCGGATTACGCCGGTACATCACCGTATGCAAGCCGGTTTCAGCCGAAGGGCGCTTGCCAACATCCAAGGCATTGCCCTGCAAATCCGCACGCAAAAATCCCTGCTCATCCAGCCGCCCTTTATGCTGACCGGAACTGGTAATGAGTATCTCCTCAGCACCCAAACGCGCCGAAAAATTGCTGCTAGTCGCTGGAACCCAGCCCCTAACATGAAAAAACTGCCCTGCGGCGATTAACTCAGCACGCAAGCGCAATAATGTCTCAGACATAACATCACTCATGGTATAAAGCTTAGCATTTTCGCAGCATTGCACCCGTTTGTCAGACGATTTGCAAAAAGTTCTCCGCAACGTAAAAAAACGCTTTACATTAGAAGTTAATAATATTAGGATTTAGTAATAATTAACTTACGCACAAATTTGCTAGGAAACTTAAACATCTCAACAGTGATGACTTCCCCCCTAAAAACCCAGCAAAG
>CAYQTB010000009.1:0-37734 GCA_964420315.1 uncultured Thiothrix sp.
GGCGCTTCCGGTGCAGCAGGAACCTCTGGCGTTTTCAACTCAGTCACTGCGGGCGCTGCAACCGCAGCATCTGCCGGAGCAACAGCGGTCGCCGGTGCGGTGGGAGCAGCCGGGGATGCTGGGGCAGCCGGAACGACAGGCGCTGGAGGTGCAGCCGGAACCGTAGGGGCAACGGGTACAGCGGGAGATGCTGGTGAAACAGGAGCCGCTGGCGCAGTGGCAGAACCTGCCACCTGCTCAGAACCCTCCATCATAAAAGGACCAGGCGGTGGCGGTGGTAAATCTGCCGCTTGCGCCCATACATTGGCACTCAACAGAAATACCGCCGCAGATGTTGCCACTGCAGCAACAGCGGTAGCCCGTTGCTTATTGTTAAATATCGTCATGCTAGTCTTCCTTCCAGATTAAATATCCGTCTTGAGTTTTATGCCCCGCCTAACGGAGGATTTTTTGCGCTCTTGAGACTCCACTGCACTTACAGGTGTCTCATCTTGTTGTGGCGTGGTGTTATCAAGCCCTGTTTTTGTTATTCCTGGTACTGAGTCACTGGATATCTCCGTTATAACCTCTGGCGGTATGACGACCGCTGGTGCTACAACTACTGATGGGGGAACCGCTTGTTTTTTTGGCTCCTGACGTACTGCCTGCGGTTTTATGGTTGCCCTGACCTTAGGCTTTGTTAATAACTTACGCAATGCCGCAAACATACCGATGATGCCGACTACCAAGCTACCCACCAGCGACACCAAGTACATACCAGTGTAGACCAGCGCATCCTTCGCGACTGCCCCGACACTTTTACCGGACTTTACCGCTTGCGCATCACCTGTTCTGGCGTGCCCACCGTGGGAACCACCACTGTTACCACCAGACGGCGGCAACCCGCTCAGGGAATCACCTGCGCTAATACACCCTAATGGAATAACCAACAAGGTGAGCAAAGTTGCAACTGCGCCGCCGAAAATCAACGATACTGCCATGCCTTGGAAAATGGGGTCTGTCAAAATTACCATTGAACCACCAAACAAGGCCAGCGCGGTAATAATAATCGGGCGTGTTCGTGCTTCACAGGAATGGATCACCGCTTCCAATACCGTCTCACCACTGAGTACGGCTTCGCGGGCAAAATCCACCAACAAAATGGAGTTACGCACGATAATTCCCGCCAACGCAATGAAACCGATCATGGACGTTGCGGTGAACTCCGCATCCATCAGCCAATGACCCGGCACAATCCCGATCAAAGTGAGTGGAATCGGAGCCATAATAATCGCAGGCAAGGTAAAGTTACCAAATTGCGCAACAATCAGCATGTAAATCAACACCAGCGCGGCTGCAAATGCAATACCCATATCCCGGAACGTTTCCCACGTCACCGTCCACTCACCACCCCACTCAAAGGCTGATTTACTCTCAACACCTTGAGGGGATTTTAACCAGTACGCCTCGTCCAGCAATAACGTGCCATCGGGCGAACGATAACCTTCCCCATTATTAAACGCTGCCAGCAAGGTTTCCACCTGCCCTTGACCGTATACCGGTGCAGCTAAACGCCCTACCGTTTCAGCCGTAACAAACTCAACCGGTCGTAAATTTTTACGATAAATGGGCTTGTCTTGCTTATCGAAAACAAACGTACCTAACTCATGCAAGGGAACAAACTGCCCAATCTGATTCGTCACCGGCAGTTGTGACAAACGGTAAATCTGTGAACGTGCACTCAACGGCACTTGCATCACAATGCGAGTCGGGTCAATCAGGGCATTTTTCTTAATATCCCCAAGAATAAAACCACCCATCGCCATTTCCAGCGTGCGATTGACCATTTCAGCGGTAATGCCATTACGCTGGGCTTTATCAGAATCCACGATAAAACGCAGGATGTCATGATCCTCTTCCATCAAGTTATCCACGTCATCCAAGTTTTCTGCCTGCTCGAACAGCTTGGTCAAATCCGCCGCAACTTGGCGACGGGTATTCGCATCCGGTCCATACACCTCGGCGACGACAGACTGCAATACCGGTGGACCAGGCGGCATTTCCACTACCTGCAACCTACCACCAGTATCTTTCAGCAAGGGTTTCAGCAACGCACGCGCCTCTACGGCAATCTCATGGCTGGTACGCTCACGGTCGTGCTTATCGGTCAATTGCACTTGAATATCAGCTTGCCAAGGTTGCTGACGCAAGTAATAGTGACGCACCAAACCATTGAAGTTAAACGGTGAAGCAGTACCCGTATAGGTTTGCAGCGCAGTCACTTCAGGAATTTCTTTCAACTTGGTTGCCATTGAGTGCACTAAGTTTGCCGTCACAGGCAGTGCGGTACCTTCCGGCATATTCAAGACCACATTGAACTCTGGTTTATTATCCAGCGGCAACATCTTTACCCGCACCGATTTCAACGGATAGAACAACAACATGAACGCAAAGAACACCATAATAATAGCCAGCAAGAAGGCGTAACCTTTCTTTTTATCTGTCACCAACGGCACAATCATCCCACGGAACAGTTTCTCCATCCGTGCTGCTTGCTTATGCTCCTTCTCCGCAGCCTCATGCAAACTTTTCAAGGATGGCTTAAAGCGATTGGTCAACCAAGGTGTAAACGCAAATGCCGCAAACAAAGAGATCACCATCGCTACCGAACCCAATACTGGGATAGGCAGCATATAAGGTCCCATCATGCCACTGACAAAGCCCATCGGTAACAAAGCCGCAATCACGGTGCCTGTTGCCAAAATCGTCGGGTTGCCCACCTCGCGCACTGCATCGACTGCGGTGTCAACATCGGTATCTTCGATCAGCAACCAGCGCCGGTAAATATTTTCCACCACCACAATTGCATCATCCACCAGAATCCCGATGGAGAAAATCAAAGCAAATAAACTCACCCGGTCAATGGTCATGCCCATCAGCCACGCCGAAAATACCGTGGTCGTAATAACCGCAGGAATAACGATCAATACCACGCTTGCCGCACGGAACCCCAAGAAGAACCAAACCAAAACCGTCACAATGCCTGTCGCAATGAATAGCTTAAAAATCAACTCATTAACTTTAGCCTTCGCGGTTTCACCGTAGTTACGGGTTACCTCAACATTCACGTTATCGGGAATAATACGGCCTTTAAGTGCTTCCAACTTCGCCAATACCGCCTCAGCAACATCCACCCCATTCGTGCCGTGTTTTTTAGCAATTGCCAAGGTCACGGCAGGGGCATTGTCGGCTGCTTCAGCACCCTCTGCCACCGTACTTCCGGTGTAATACCCAACCGAACGCTCAGCATCACTCGGCTCTTCGATAACGGTTGCCACATCACGCACATACACCGGTCGCCCATCAATCACCGCTACCATCAAGCGCTTAACGTCTTCGGCAGAACTCAGAAATGCACCGCTATAAACCTTAAAGACACGCTCGTCCGGCTCAACTGATCCCGTATTGCGCTCCGAGTTTGCCATACGAATAGCGTTTGCCACCTGCTCCAGTGAAACGCCAAAGGTTGCCAAGCGCTCTGGCAGAATTTCCACTTTCAACTCTTCATGGCGACCATCCACGATAAAGCTCTGACTGGTATTTTCAACCTCACGCAAACTTTGCAACACATCCAAAGCCACTAAGCGCAAGTTGGCATCATCAACCTGATTCGACCAGAGTGTTAGCGTCACCAATGGCACATCATCTGCACCTTTAGGCTTCACTAGCGGTTCTTGCACCCCAAAGGGAATGCGGTCTTTATTAGACGCCAGCTTGTCATACAGCTTAACCAGTGAAGACTCCAGCTCCTCCCCCACAATAAACTGCACTGTGACCATCGACTGCTCACGCGCCGAATAGGAATAGACATGATCTACCCCGGTCATTTCCGACATAATGCTTTCTAAAGGGCGGGAAATGAGATTTTCCACTTCCTGCGCCGACGCGCCGGGGTAATGCACGAAAATATCCACCATCGGCACCGAAATTTGGGGATCTTCCTGACGTGGTGTTACCCACATCCCCAACACACCAACGGCAAAGAAAGCCAGCAATAACAACAACGACAGCGGCGACGTAATAAAGGTTTTAGCCATCGCCCCCGCCATACCCAAATGGTGGTGAGGGTGCTGAGGTGCTACTGCATTGTGCTGCGAATCATTCATAATTAATTACATTCCTAGCGGGGAAATCGTATTCATCTTTATTCTGCATAAGGCATCCAACCCGATGCCGCAGTGGCAGGTGGTTTATCAATCACCCGTTCATCTGCACTTAAACCGGAAACCACTTCTATTCTACCGTCTTCTTGTTCTGCACCGAGTCTCACCAAGCGCAATTCGGAGGTGTTATCATTTTTCACAACCAGCACGCTTGGCAGGCTACGCCCGCGCAGCAAGGCTGTCTTGGGAATGACCACAATCTTCGCATCACCAGCGTTTGTTTCCGGCAAGTACACCTCAGCATACATGCCAGGTGCTGCTACGGCGTCGACTGGCAAATCAAATTTCACCTTCACCGTATGACGACCGGGGTCAGCAACCGGATGAATCTGTGTGAGCTTCACCATAATCGAGGTTTTACTGTCAATCTTAGCCGGGACAATCATACCCTCGCGCAAACTACTCACCAAACTGGAAGGGACATCTGCCTGCAAGCGCTTGTATTTAACATACCCAAACTTAATCAATGGCTGCCCCGGCTGCACCGTATCACCGACTTCGACCAATTTTTCCAGCACAATGCCGTCAAACGGCGCTACGGACTTGGCATCACCTAACGCCGCATCAATTTCCTGCAACTGTGACATCGCCTGTTGCAAATTACTTTGAGCCTGCGAAACGCCAGTAGCACTGCTCATTAAGTCTGAATAACGCCCCATATCCGAGTCATAGTTACCGATCATGGAGTCAGCAAACGGGCGCACCATCGTCATGTCAAACATCGCAGGCAAACCAAACCCCGGCATTGCGCCAATGTCTTTACTGCGCGGTGAAATCAATTCACGGGTATATTGTGCCTGAGAATTTTGCAAAGCCGCCTGAGCAATCGCAATTTGTGCCAACACTGCATTGCGCTTCGCGGTTAATTGCGACTCATCTATGCGAACAATCACATCCCCCTGATTGAAGCCAGAACCCGCTTCTCCCGCCACAAACTTCACTGCCCCCGGCACTTGAGCGGACAACGTAACCTCCCGATAGGGAATAACAGTACTTCCCAACACTGAGCTGGACAAAGATGTCACCGTTTCCACACGCACCACTTCGGCTGCCTGCGTCACAGCAGGCATCATGCCGACAATGCCAAGCACCAGCAGCAACCTCAGTGTATTTGTTCTTATCCTCATCGGCGGTCTTAATTTCCTTAAAGCGGCATGATCCCGACGGCACGCAAGAGGAATTCCCCGACTGCATTACCTGCACCCGCTCCTCTCCATCCCCTCCAAACAATCTAGGCGGAACTATAGCGTTTAACGCCTTTGAATTCCAGTCGCTCACCCATGAATATTAGCACATTCTTATAGATATACGACAAAAACTCGCCGTAACGCACCAAAGCGTTTATGTTGCAATGAAAACTCTAGCGCCGTTAAAACTGAACGCTCTTTGGGAAGATTATCCTTAAATTCGCCACCTCTTCCCGACTGAAACCGAAAACGTGGCTCACCCTCAATGCCTGTCAATAACACCAGTGACACCGGCTCCGCCTGCTCAGGATGATCCACCAAGTCCCACGTTTGCCGCAACAACCTGCCCTCTTCGACCACATAACGCACCCGCTGCAAACCACTGCGCATTTGTCCTTGACCGGAATTCCGCAATTGCCAAGCCACATCAGGATGTCCGCCGCGTGTAAACTCCAGCAACACCCCCAGCTCCTCAGGCTGCACAACACTATTATTTGCCACTGCGTCTGTTTGCTGAAAACTCTCGCGCTTAGGTCGCAACACTGCCAACTGGCGCAGATCCCGCTCAATAAACACCATTGCCCGCTGTAACTGTTGCAAATCTGCCTGCGGCTGCTTCACTTGACGCTCTACATCCAGCAACGTATTCACCGACTGATACGCCAAGGTGATGAGCAGGGAAAGAATCGCCAGCGAGATCATCAGCTCCACCAACGTGAAACCCCTCACAGCGCGTTTCATTGTGCCTGCCCCCGCACTTTAGGCTGAGGATTTGCCACATAAGCCAATTCCACCGCCAGAACTTGCTGTGGTTGCCCCTCGCGAGACACACTCACCTTTACCTTGCGCAAATCAGGGTCAGGTGTCGCTAAAATTTCCTGCTGCCATTGCCAAGCACCCTCACCCATTTCAGCTTTACCTTCAGACTTACCCGCTGCCGGAAAATCTTTACCCGTTTGCACCACCGCAAGCTGATTGAAAGCCACCCAACGCGCCAAAGTGGTATCTTTCATACGCTGATAACTGGCAACATCGCCGCTACTGGTTTCCACACTGACCGAGATGACCAAGCCCAGCAACAACAACGCAAACATGATTTCGATCAGGTTAAAGCCTTGTTGGCGCATATCAACTAGCCTCCGCAGCAAGATCAACCTCGCGCCCGACATTATCGAACTTAAGCACCTGCTCACGTTGCGCGTTATCACGCAAATGCCATTCAAACGGCATCATCTCCCCCGTGGGCAAAATGAAAACCTGCGGGCGAATTTTATCATTATCCGGCAAGCTGACCGCCTGCCCTTGCAGATATAGCACCTGCTCATAGCCACCGTTCCACGCATGGGCTTTTAGTAAACCATCTTTATCCAAAGACTCCCACTGAAGCTGATCATTTTGCGCAAAAAAAGTGTAACCCGTTTCCCCAAAGCCCAACGCCAAGGCTTGCGAACGCACGATGCTTTCATCCTGCGCGATCAGCACACGCTCACGTAAGCGCTTCACCTCATCATTCAACGGATCGGACATCGACAAATTCAACATCGAACCCGCCAAAGCGTACAAAATACCGATAACCATAATGACAATCATCATTTCCAGCAAAGAAAAACCCTGCTGAAAAGCGTGCTTGTGATTACAACTGCCAGCTACCCACATCGTCTTCCGTGCCATCACGTTTATCCGGCCCAATGCTGTAAACTTCCATTTCATCACCGTGCGCACCCGGATTCAGGTAGCGGTAGTCGTTACCCCACGGGTCTTTCGGCAGCTCCTTCATGTATTGCCGCCAGCGCGGTGCATTCCCCGGATTATTCACCAACGCGCTCAATGACCCAGAAGCGGGGAAAGTGCCATTATCGGCGCGGTACATTTCCAACTTGATTTTCAAATCACCCACTTCTTTCTGGGCTTTCAGGTTTTGGGCATCGCCCATGACATTCAGATTGCTGAACACCAAACCCAGTAAAATCCCGATGATCACAATCACAATCATCAATTCCGTTAAGGAAAAACCCGCCTGACTTGACTTACACCGCCCAGTCCTCTTAATACTCATGCCCATTCATCCTCATAAACAAGATTCACTCTAACGATTCTGGCATACTGCCTGCCATGTTGCACACTTCAGACGCCACCAACCTGCTCCGTAAATGCTCTTCTGCCAGCATTATCGCTATTATTTTCACGGTGTTGCTACCATTATTACAGTTTTTTCATGACAGTTTACTGTATTACCGCCATCCCATCGCAGACGGAGAATACTGGCGCTTGTGGTCAGGCAGTTTAGTTCACACCAACCATTGGCATTTACTGTTGAATGTGGCGGGTCTGTGGCTGCTAACCTTCATTGTACCGCTGCCTTTCCGCGTACACACGCAACTGCTGCACATTGGCTGCTTAGCCACCTGTGTGGGCGTCGGCTTATGGTGGCTTAACCCTGGGATTATTTGGTACGCAGGCTTTTCAGGGGTTTTGTACGGCTTATTTATGCTCAGCGGTTTGTACCGCCTGCAACAACGCGACTGGCTGACCGCTGCCATCATTCTGTTAGGAATCTGCGGAAAAACCGGTTGGGATTGGTGGCTAGGCGCTGAGTCAGCCACCGCCAGCTTAATCGAAGCACCCGTGATTTACGTCGCACATATCTATGGCATGGCTGGCGGATTGTTGCTGGGAATCCTCACCCACTGGCAAAGCAACCCCAAGCCGTGAAATCCTTCGCGCACCGCTGGCAAACGCTCCAGCATCACCTCAACCCCAGTTGCGCATTTTGCGGAGAAACCCGTATTCTGGGTTATCCGCTCTGTCAGCACTGCCATGCTGAATTGCCGTGGTTATCCGCCGCAGACCAACGACCTTTACCCGGCTGTGCCGCCAGTATTAGTGCATTTGCTTACCAAGCACCGATCAGCAATTTATTATTGGGTATTAAATTTGGCAAAAACCTACGCGAACTCGCCACCCTCGGTGAATTAACCGCAACCGGCATCCTGCCACAATTGACGCAAGTGCCGGATGCCATCCTCCCCGTGCCGCTGCATAACGCCCGTTTGCATAAACGCGGCTTCAACCAAGCGCTGGAACTGGCACGCCCGCTCGCCAAGCACTTGGGGATTCCACTCCTGACCCGCCCCATTAGCCGCCGCAAATTTACCTTGCCACAAACCGAACTGGATTCCAGCCAACGCCAACATAACGTGCACCAAGCCTTTCACTTACACACATCACTTCCTTACCGCCACATTGCCATTTTTGACGATGTGATCACCACCGGCGCAACTGCCCGCGAACTAGCCTCGGTATTACACACACAAGGCGTTGCACAGATTGAAATCTGGTCATGCGCTCGTGCTATCTTGCGCCAAAAGCATGAACTTGACCCACAAATCGACTACCATTAAATCCCACCCCCAAGATACCGGAAGCAAATACCCATGATTCGCAGCATGACGGCCTTTTCTCACCGCGAACTGACCATTGAATACGGCACGCTCCAATGGGAAGCCCGCACCGTTAACCACCGCTACCTCGACATCAGCCTACGCTTGCCGGAAGAATTCCGCAGTCAGGAAAACAGTTTCCGCGAAACCATCCAAACCAGCCTCAAACGCGGCAAATTTGAAGCCAGCCTGCGCTTTACACCGACGACAGGCAACACCAATGAAATTCGTATCAATGAACCGCTAGCGCGTGCCCTGATCATTGCCTGCCGCCAATTGGAAACCATTACCGACAACCCCGAACCCCTTAAAGCGGTTGATATTTTACGCTGGCCGGGTGTGGCGCAAGATGCAACTCCCGACAAAGCTATTCTGATGGCTCATGCCCAAGCGTTACTGCAAGACACGCTCGATGATTTGCTGGAAATGCGCGAACGCGAAGGCAAACGTCTTGCTGATTTTATCTACCAACGTCTCGATCAAATTGCCGAAATTACCGTGCGGATTCGCAAACACCGCCCCGGCATCGTTGCCGCGCAACGCGAAAAAATCCTCAACCGCATTGAGGAACTCAACATTTCCCCTGACTACAACCGTATCGAGCAAGAACTGGTCATTCTGGCGCAACGGCTGGATGTGGAAGAAGAACTCGATCGCCTCATGGCGCATCTGGATGAAATCAATGCAGTACTGGAACGCGACGAACCGGTGGGTCGGCGCTTGGACTTTTTAATGCAGGAACTTAATCGCGAAGCCAACACCCTCGCCTCCAAATCCAACGATTCCGACACTACCCAAGCTGCCGTTGATCTTAAAGTCATGATCGAGCAAATACGCGAGCAAGTGCAAAACATTGAATAAGAGCAAAAAACATATATAAAACCACTTGAATCTCGATGTCACACCTCCATATTCGTGTTGAGTCAATGAAACCATTCACAATGGAGGTCACATCATGAACATGACACGTTATGAACCTTGGTCAGTCTTAAACCAATTGCAACGCGAAATGGATACCCTGCTACGCCGTGATTCAGACACCACCAGCCCAGTCAGCGACTGGACACCAGCAGTGGACATCCGCGAAACGACGGATGCATGGTTAATCCATACGGACATTCCGGGTGTCAAAGCGGAAGACATTGAAATACACATGGAAAATGGCGTATTGTCCATCAGCGGTAAACGTGAGTTAGACAACACGGAAGAAAAAGAAGGTTACAAACGCGTTGAGCGGGTGCGCGGACGCTTCCATCGCCGTTTCAGCCTGCCAGATACAGCTAACGGTGAGATGATCACCGCCAAATGTAGCAATGGGGTGCTAGACATTACCATTCCGAAACAGGAAAAGGTTTTGCCTCGCAAAATTGCCGTACAAGTCGACTCGTAACAGGCTAGAATCAGACATAACTTCGTCAGAAAACGCCGCCTATGCGGCGTTTTTTGTCGTAGACTCTGGGGCAGAGGTATGAAATGGAATACAAGGACTACTACAAAGTATTAGGGGTGGAACGCAACGCTGATCAAGACAGCATTAAAAAAGCGTTTAGGCGCATGGCTGCCAAATACCACCCTGACCGCAATCAAGAAAAAGGGGCAGAGGCACGTTTCAAAGAAATCAATGAAGCCAATGAAGTGCTAAGCGACCCGACCAAACGCGCCCGTTACGATCAACTGGGTGCCGAATGGCGTGCGGGTCAACACTTCAAGCCGCCACCCAACTGGAATAATAACGCCCCACAGTTTGATGCCTCTTTTTTTGAAGGGATTGCGCGGCGGGGTGTCAACAATCAGCAATCAACATCAGGCTTCAGCGACTTTTTTGAAGGCTTATTCGGTAGCGGTTTTCGGCGCACCTCAAACGGGAATGCAAACGCCACACACAATGCGTCAGCCGCAGCCACGCTAGACATTGATATTGAAGACATCTACCGTGGACTGAAAACGGTGCGTCTGCCGACGGGAGACAACGTACAAATCCGCATCCCGCCCGACATATCCGAAGATAAAAGAATCCGCATTCCCGGCAAGGGTTCACACGGAGCTGATGTATTCTTGAAGGTCAAGCTGAAAGAGCACCCGCTGTATCGACGCGAAGGCAGCCATATTTACCTCGACTTACCCATTGCACCTTGGGAAGCCGCACTGGGAGAAACTGTCACGGTAAAAACGCTGGCAGGCAGAATTAGCCTAAAAATCCCCCCTGGTTCGCAGTCAGGTAGAAAAATGCGCCTAAAAGGACGCGGGCTTGCGGGGCAGGAAACAGGCGATTTGTATATCGTCCTGCAAGTGAATACGCCGCCTGCTGATACGGCAGAGCAAAAAGAGTATTATGCCAAAATGAAAGCGCTGTTTGCTTGGAATCCTCGACAGCACATGGCTTGACAAAGAACCTTATCCTCAGATAGCTGTCTGAAGACATTGAACACCCCATAACGAGAACAGTACAACATGGTTATGCTACCCGTCACGCCCAAGATAGTTTTGTTGGCAGCGCTTATCCTGCCCATCGCCGCACCCAGCGCCGCCTATGGTGCGCTACCGACTGAAGTCAATGGGCAAGCATTGCCTTCACTGGCAACAATGCTGGAGAAAATCACCCCAGCCGTTGTCAATATTGCCACCGAGGGGCGCCAACCGGTCAATAACTCATTGCTCAATGATCCCTTTTTCAAGCGTTTTTTTGGCGACACGCCTCCCGGTGAACGTCAAATCAACGGCACGGGTTCCGGCGTCATTATTCATGCACAACACGGTCATATACTAACCAATTCCCATGTGATTGAAAGCGCCGACGCCATCCACGTTACCCTGAAAGATGGGCGTAAGTACCTTGCGGAAATTGTTGGCATCGATCCGCGTGCTGACTTGGCCGTGATACAAATTCCAGCCGAACGCTTGACTGCTATGCGCTTTGGTGATTCGGATCGTTTGCGGGTCGGGGATTTCGTCGTCGCCATCGGCAACCCTTACAGCATCGGTCAAACCGTAACGTCAGGTATTATCAGCGCCTTGCACCGCAACCCTGGTATCAGCGAATACGAGGACTTCATCCAGACAGACGCACCGATTAACCTAGGCAACTCCGGTGGTCCCCTAGTCAATTTAAACGGCGAATTAATCGGCATTAACACCGCCATTCTTGGTGATCAAGGCGGTGGCAATTTAGGGATCGGATTCGCCGTTCCGATCAACACCGCAGCGGGTATTATCACCCAAATTGTCCAATACGGAAATGTTGAGCGTGGTCAGCTAGGGGTTGAAGTGCAAGATATTGATCCAGCAATGGCACGTGACTTTGGCATTAAACCTAACGAAGGAGCCATTATTAATCAAGTTCTTACTGGCTCACCCGCCGAAAAAGCAGGTATCGAAGCAGGTGACATTATCATTAAGATGAATACTAAAAATGTTCGCAGCGCTATTGATGTAAAAAACATCATCGGTGATTTACGAGTCGGCACAGAAGTACACATGACACTGTTGCGGGCGGGTCGTCCGAGAAACATCACCGTCATGATCGCGCCGCCCAAGATGGAGAGATCATCTGCCCCCACGCCCGCAGGAAACCTTCAAAATGCAACCGCTCAGCCTTTTTGGGAAAAAGGATTACGCTAAATCTCTGAAACACACCCATCATCAGAAATATATGATTCATTAAACTATTTTATTTTTATAGTGCGCAGGGATGCGCTATCATTCGAACTGAATTTTAGAGATGTATACTTAGATATATTAAAAGTTTCCGTGAAGTACCAAGAGATGTGCAGAATGATGCTTAAGCCCGGCATCGGTGTCTCTTGTTTACGGACACAGGTTTGGTGTCCCCAATCCAGACCTGTTCGTTAAACCCCGGCTTTTTAGACCCCCTGTTTGGCCGGGGTTTCTTTTTCCTACAGGAAGAAGGATACCTTTAAAGAAATGAACTCTTCCTGAATAGCTCAGGCATCCTTCCCCAACCACTTGTCTAAAATTCCCCAGCACTCGTCTAGTCCTTGCTTGTTAAGCGCAGAAAATGTTTGTATCGAAGTGATCCCATAATCAGCCAACGTCTTGCGCATCTGGAGCAGCACATTCATCCCAGCACCGCGCGTCAATTTATCCGACTTGTTAAGCAATACATGCACGGGCAACATTCTGTTGTGTGCCCAGCGCAACATCGCCTGATCGTAATCGGTCATCGGGTGGCGAATATCCATCACCAACACCATGCCGCGCAAGGTATTGCGTTGCGTCAAATAGGATTCGATAAATTTCTGCCACTCCCGCTTAACGGCTTCCGGTACTTTCGCATAACCATAACCGGGCAAATCGACCAGAAAATTCGCGTCCGGTAGCTGGAAAAAGTTGATCAACTGGGTTCTTCCCGGCGTTTTACTGGTTCTTGCCAACGACTTTTGCGAACACACCCGATTGATTACACTGGACTTTCCGGCATTAGATCGCCCTGCAAAGGCGATTTCCAAGCCACCTTCGTCGGGCATGGTCTTACCAGTCGTAGCACTTTGCAGAAAAGTAGCTTGTTGATAATAGTGATTCATAATGTTAGCGTTCTCTAATATTTTTGCAGAATACAAGCAGAATATGTTGTACAATTCATTCGTTTTTTCAGAATGCCTTTACCGCTATTGCGAAAGGGCAACAGTGGAAAAGCTTGTAGAGCGTGTGGATTATGGTATGCCTGCGTCAGGATGGGTGCAGGTTAAGCTGCACTCGGTATGATTGCAAGTAATTGCCGCGACCGCGAGAAGACGGTTAGGCAGCGTACAGCACTTATGTGAACGTGGGGAGTCACTGAGTGTCGTGCAAAAAGATGACAGATTTTGTAGATATTAGGAGCACTTCGATGATGAAAAAAGTACTCATGCTTGTACTGAGTGGCTTGGCTATTAGCGTCGCAGCCTCTGCTTGGGCAGAGGGTGGCAATGCTGAAGCAGGCAAAACCAAATCCGCGACTTGTGCAGCCTGCCACGGTGCAGACGGCAACAGCGTTAACCCTGAATGGCCTAAATTAGCAGGTCAACACCCAAACTACCTCTTGAAACAATTAATGAACTTCAAGAATGATGAGCGTGTTAACCCATCCATGAGTCCAATGGCAAAGCCATTGAGTGATCAAGACATGGCTGACTTAGCCGCTTATTATGCCTCCCAAGTGATAAAACCCGGCGAAGCTGACCAATCCAAAGTGACCCTAGGCGAGCAAATTTACAAAGGCGGCAACAATGCAACAGGTGTTGCTGCCTGCGCAGCTTGCCACGGTCCCAATGGCGCAGGCAATCCTGCTGCTAACTTCCCTGCGATCAATGGTCAACACGCTGCTTACACCAAGCTTCAACTACACGCTTTCCGCAAAGGTGGACGCGCCAATGATGCGGGCAAAATGATGCGCAACATCGCCGCTGGTATGACCGATGCCGAGATCGAAGCGGTCTCTGAGTATATTGCGGGCTTACAGAAGTAATATTACCACTTGGTAATGCTTTGCGGTAAAACAGGGGGTGGCTTTTGCCGCCCTTTGTTGTTTTAATGCATTTACTTTGTCCAGACGGTGTTGTGATATGAGAAATCCGCCAAGTGCTAGTGCACGCCTGATCAATTTTTTAGGCTCGATGAACTTGGCCATCAGTTTGTTGGTAGTGGTCGCCATTGCCTCCATCATCGGCACGGTGCTGCAACAAAATCAACCTTATACCAGTTACCAAATCAAATTTGGTCCTTTCTGGTTTGATGTGTTCAAATCGCTGGAACTGTACGATGTTTACTCGGCATTGTGGTTCTTAGCTATCCTGGCTTTTTTGGTGGTTTCCATTGCCACTTGTGTCGGGCGCAACACCCCCGGCATTATCCGCGAACTACGGCACTTCCGCGAAAACGTGCAGGAAAAATCCCTGCGGGCAATGAAACATCAAATAACCATCAACAGTGTGCAAGATGCTGCTGCCACCCAAGCGCTGACAACCCGGATACTACACGCACAAGGCTTCAAAATGCGTCAAAAAGTAGCTGAGGATTATACGGTTGTGGCTGGTATGAAAGGCGGTGCAAACCACTGGGGTTACTGGCTGACCCACATTGGCATGATTGTCATTTTCCTTGGTGGCTTACTGGATAGCCGCCTGCCCCTCATGATCGCAGAATGGCAAGGCAATCTGAAACCTGAAACCCGCAATATTCCAGCTTCTGAAGTCCCTGCCATCAGCCAGCTACCCGATACCAGTTTTTCTTACCGTGGCTCTGTCGACATACCGGAAGGCAGCCGTGCAAATATTATTTTCCAGCCAGTACGTGACGGCTACTTGGTACAGCACCTGCCGTTTGAGGTGGAAGTCAAAGAGTTCCGCGTCGAACACTACAGCACCGGACAACCTAAGTCGTTTGAGAGCGATTTGGTGATTTATGATAAAACGCTTGATGCACCGTTGGAGCAAACCATTGCCGTCAATCACCCCCTGATTCACAAGGGTGTGGCAATATACCAAGCAAACTTTGGTGATGGTGGTTCCGAACTCAAGCTACGTCTGCATTCGCTTAGCAATCGTTATGCATCACAAGATATTGATGGCAAGATCTTCAAAGATTACACGCTAACTAGTTCCGACCAACAATACAAATTAGAACTCAACGATTTCCGTCTGTTCAACATCAATGATATGAAAGACGCGGCTGGCAACATTGAGAAAGAAAACGTCGGTCCCAGCGTTACATTCAAACTGCGTGATGCCACCGGACAAGCGTTGGAATACCAAAACTACATGAATCCGTTGAGCATTAAAGGACAGAACTATTACATCAGCGGGGTACGCACCACGCCAAACGAACCCTTCCGCTACCTGCACATTCCAGTTGACCCCAAAGGCAGCATGGAGCGTTTTATGCGGTTTTTGTCCAATATACAAAATACCGACTTAGTGAAACAATCGGCGCTTCAGACCACTCGCAACTCGATGCAGCAAACCACGGTTGCTGACCCAACAGTTGAAGCACAAATCGTGGAGTCAATGCAGCGCTTAACCGAACAGTTTGTGACCAAGGGTTCTGAAGGCATCATGGCAGAAATTGAAGCTAAATTTTCACCAGACAAGCAGGAAAGTGCCGCAGAAGCTTTCATGAAAGTGCTCAATGCCGCCCTACGTGAGGTCTATAAAGAAACCCTCAAACAAGAAGGTGTAACCACTGAACCAACTGATGCTGACTGGCTATTCTTTGATGATAGCTTATTAGCCATTGATAAACTGCCTGCTTACGGTTCACCTTGGTTCATCCACATGACCAACTTCAAACAGATTGAAGCATCCGGGCTGCAAATCACGCGCTCGCCAGGTAAAGACGTGGTTTATCTCGGCAGTCTCATGCTAACAATAGGGGTATTTCTCCTATTTTACGTGGCGCATCGTAGAATATGGGTATGGATTAAACCGCTGGACAACAACCAAGCGGAAATCATCGTGGCAGGTAGCAGTAACCGCAATCAGCCAGAATTTGAACGTTATTTCCAACAGTTGCAGAGTACTTTCCAGCAAGTGATGAAACAAGAGGTGAAACATGTCGACCCCCCAACAAACCATTGACTCACTCATTGATCAACCTAGTCTATTCCAGCAACTGCGGTTGTCGGATTGGTTGTGGGCAGCATTAGTCATTGCAGCCAGTGCATGGGTATTTTTCCAATACGGTAGCGTGATGGATGAATACGAAATCGGTATTCTCGCTCTCACTGTGCCTTCTTGGATCGTCATGGGTTGGTACTGGAAAGCTTTTCGCCCATATAGCATCGCAGTCGCCTTATTAAGTCTGTTGGGTATTTGGCTGTATGCGGGTAACTACGCTAATGCCGAACAAGTATTTGGGCTGAAATTTTTAGTATCCAGCCAATCTGCGGTCATGTGGATGAGCGCCTTGTTTGTACTGGCAACCGTGACCTACTTCGCTGGCTTATTTGCTAATAGTGCCTTTACCCTGAAAACCGGCTCAGCCATGACATGGGTGGCATTGGTCATGGGTTTTGTTGGCTTAATGGTACGTTGGTATGAGTCTTACCTGATTGACCCCGAATTTGGACACATTCCGGTGAGCAACCTGTACGAAGTTTTCATTCTGTTTTGCATTATCACCGGCCTGTTGTATATGTTTTACGAAGGACGTTACAAAAACCGTTCACTGGGCGGCTTTGTATTGATGGTGATCAGCGCAGCGGTGGCTTTTCTGCTCTGGTATAGCTATACCAAAGGTGCACACGAGATTCAGCCCTTGGTTCCTGCCCTGAAAAGCTATTGGATGAAAATTCACGTACCCGCTAATTTCATTGGTTACGGTGCGTTTGCTCTGGCAGCCATGACCAGTATTGCATACCTTTTGAAACATCACGGACAACAACGCAACGCCAATGACCTGATGGCAACACGCTTACCTCCTTTGGAAATGCTCGATGATATAACCTACAAAGCGATTGCACTGGGCTTTGCGTTTTTCACCATTGCCACCATTCTCGGTGCTATGTGGGCTGCCGAAGCATGGGGCGGCTACTGGTCATGGGATCCGAAAGAAACTTGGGCATTAATTGTTTGGTTGAACTATGCTGCATGGCTGCATTTACGCTTCTCAAAAGGTTGGCGCGGCGTGCCAATGGCTTGGTGGGCTATTGTTGGCTTATTTATCACCCTATTTGCTTTCCTAGGTGTGAATATGTTCTTGTCTGGGTTGCACTCTTACGGTGAACTTTAAGAGCCACGTCACCTCTAAATAGAGCGAGTTATTGCAACAACTGGTTGAACATATTTTTAATAAACACAAAAGGGAGATTATAAACCGATGAAACGCACATTAAGCCACGCCCTCGGCTTCATGATGGCTGCGCTGTTTGCCCTGACTGGCTGTATTCCCGAAGCCAGTCAGGCACAAGAATTTAAGGAAGGCACGCATTACGTCACCTTGCCGACGCCTATTCCTACGCAAGCTGCGGAAGGAAAAGTCGAAGTCGTGGATTTATTCTGGTACGGCTGCCCGCACTGCTATTCGCTAGAACCCACGATTGAGAAATTTCTCAGCAAAAAACCGGACAATGTAGTCTTTCAACGTGTGCCTGCTACCCTCAGCCCGCGCTGGGAATACCACGCGAAACTGTTCTACGTTGGGCAAATGCTGGATGCTGACGGCAGCAAACAGGTACACACGAAAATCTTTGAGGCCCTGCAAAAACAGCGCCGCAAAATCAATGACGATGATGCCATGACACGCTTTTTCACCGAACTCGGTTTTACCGCTGATCAGGTCAAGAGCGCCCTGAACTCTATGGAAATGAAGACCATGATGGCTCGTGCTAAAGAAGTGGGCGAAAAATCCAAAGCGGATTCTGTGCCGGTTATTATTGTGAATGGCAAATACCGCACCAGCCCCAGCATGGTTGGCAGTGAAGAAACCTTATTGCAAGTCGTTGATTATTTGGTAAAACGCGAAACTAAATAAGAAATAAGCATGGGAGAGCGAGATGCGCAAACTTGACCTGCTGGATAAAGTCCTGACCGAAATTGACCAATCGTTGCGGGTGGTTCACGCCAGCGCACCGACAACGGAACGCCCGAATCCGGCAGCAGACATACCCGAAACGACGCCGCTTAACGATGCAGAGCGTGACTTGGTTATTCGCTTGATGCGCATCAATCATACCGGTGAAGTGTCTGCTCAAGGTTTATACCGTGGGCAGGCATTAACCGCCAACCGCGAAGACATCCGTGAACAGATGGAACGTTCTGCGATGGAAGAAAACGACCATCTCAACTGGACAGACAAACGCCTGCAAGAATTAGGCGGACGCAAAAGTTTACTGAACCCGCTGTTTTACTGGGGTTCATTCGCCATCGGAGCGGTTGCAGGCAAAATCGGTGATAAATGGAGCTTGGGTTTTGTCAAAGAAACCGAAGATCAAGTCATCAAGCACCTAGAAGAACACATTAATCGCCTTCCCCCTCATGCCTTAGCCGACATGGCGATTCTGCAAAAAATGAAAGCCGACGAACAACATCACGGTGAGGTTGCCATGCAAGCCGGTGGCGCAAAACTGCCATTCCTTGCCCGCAAACTGCTGATGCCACTGATGTCTAAAGTGATGACGAAAAGTACATACTACGTTTAGTCCAACGACCAAATTAACGTGGAATAATGCAAACGTTGTGCAAGGAACTCGCACAACTCGCGAGCTAATGTCTCAGGCGTTTGCTCAATCCCTAAAGCTGCACATTGCGTCACCGGTAAACCCGCATAGCCGCACGGATTAATACGCTGAAAAGGTTCCAAATCCATCGCCACGTTCAAACTCAAACCGTGGTAGGTGCATCCTTTGGAAATACGCAAGCCTAATGCCGCAATTTTACGCCCTGTGACGTAAACCCCCGGTGCATCCCTATCGCCCAAAGCCGCAATGCCGTAACGCGCTAGCAAGTCGATAACCGCCTGCTCAATCGCTGTCACCAATTCACGTACCCCCAGCGCTTTACGGCGAATAGCCAACAGCATGTAAACCACCAATTGCCCAGGACCGTGATACGTCACCTGCCCACCCCGATCAATCGGAATAACGGGAATATCCCCCGGTGCCAACACATGCTCCATTTTGCCGTTGCGTCCCAGCGTAAAAACCGGAGGATGTTGCACCAACCAAATTTCATCAGGCGTATCCGCTAAACGCTGCTGGGTAAACACCTGCATTTGCCGCCAAACAGCAGCATACTCGACTATCCCCAATTGACGGATATACAGCGTTGTCGTTAAAGCCGCCTCACTTACAACGCCCACAATACTAATTCGCAGGCTTTTAAGTCCTGATACACCGCATCAATCTGCTGCTTGCTGGTAGCACGTAAATTCACGGTCAAACTATGGTATTTACCCGCCGAGCTATCGCGGCGCAGCAAATGCACTTCCGGGTCAAAGTCATTGTCATGGCGGCACACAATTTCACAAACACGCAGATGAAATTCCCCATCGGCACGGCCCACCACTTTAATGGGAAAATCACAGGGAAACTCCAATATTAACGCTTCCTGCTGTCCAAAACGCTCCACAGCCTATCCTCACGCTTGCGCTATCAATCCGCGAACAGCTTCTGGATACCATCCATCATCCGCCGCCACCAGCCACCCTCGCCCACGTCTTCCAACGCCAATAACGGGGTTTCCTTAACGACTTTGCCCAGTTCCTTATCCGTAATAATCACTTTGCCCAGTACGTCACCGCGTTTAATGGGGGCGTCAATGCCTTTATCAAGCTGCATTCCGCCATTTAACTGGTCATAACGACCTTTAGCAATACTCACGAATAAATCATCAATCACACCGGCAGGCACTGCCGTAGCCTCACCTTTCCAAACACGCACGTTTGCCAGCACCGCGCCAGCAGCATATAACTTATGGGTTTCAAAGGTGCGGAAACCGTACTCCAATAATTGCTGACTCACATTGGCACGGGTTTCTTCGCTTTTCGCACCTAATACCACGGAAATCAGGCGCATGTTGTCACGCTTGGCGGACGCAACCAAACAATAACCCGCCGATTCGGTATGCCCCGTTTTTAAGCCATCCACCGTTGGATCACGCCACAATAAGCGATTACGGTTTTGCTGCTTGATATTGTTATAACTGAACTCTTTCTGAGCATACAGCTTGTAATATTCCGGGAATTCGTTCACCAATGCCTTCACTAACCTCACAATATCACGCGCTGTGGTGTAGTGATCTTTAGCAGGCCAGCCGGTGACATTCATGTAACGGGTATCTTGCATACCGAGGTCAAGCGCAGTCTGATTCATGCGTTGCACAAAAGCCTCTTCACTACCAGCAACATGCTCCGCCAACGCAACGGCTGCATCGTTACCCGATTGAATAATCATGCTTTTGAGCAACTTCTCAAACTGCACTTTTTTACCCAACTCAACGAACATGCGCGAGCCTTCCATTTTCCAAGCTTTTTCGCTGATCAGCACCTCATCTTCCAGCTTGACCTTGCCTTTACCCAGATCCTGATACACAAGGTACGCGGTCATCAATTTGGTAATACTGGCCGGCTCAACACGCATTCCGGGGTTGATGCCTGCCAGTTCTTCACCACTTTGGAAATCGACCAGCAGATAACTTTTCGCTTCAATTTCGGGAAGACCGGGTGCCATCGCAATAATTTCCGGCGGAATAGCCGGATCATTGTAGGGAGCAGTCGACACATCCTTAGGAGCGGGTTCACCCGTGTTTGGCGATGCTGACTCCGGTGCAGCCATCACGATACCGCCAGCCAGCAACCCTGCCAACAATAACGGCTTAAGAATCCTTATCAACATAACAGTCCTTTTGCTGAATTACTGACCAGCAACCACCTTGAAATTCGCCAAGCCGTTACTTTGCAGTATATCTTTCACATTATCAATTTGATCTTGGTTGTACAAAGGTCCAATCCTTACCTGATACATTTCACGCCCATTTTGCTGCGCGGTCGCCATCTCGGTTTTTGCCAGACCAACCGAAGTCAAACGCACAAACATGTCCAACGAGGTATTACGATCAGGCCATGTACCGGCAATCACATAATAAGGCTTTGACTTATCCAGTGGCTCCGCCGTCTTAGCAGGTTGCGTCACCTTGGGCTTAACCGCTACATGAGCTTCAGGCGGCAATTGCTCTGGCGAAATGGCAGCCACTTCAACCGGTGCACCGCTTTTTGCCTTAATGTCCAACGCATTAGCTGCCGCAAACGATAATTGGATTAAATCACCACTCTCAAACGGACCACGGTCATTGATACGCACAATAATCTGCTTGCCATTTTGTTGGTTAGTGATTTTCGCAAAACTGGGCAAGGGCAAGGTACGGTGTGCCGCTGAATAACTGTACATGTCAAACACTTCACAGCCAGCCGTCTCGGTTCCCTGATATTCCGCGCCGTACCAAGCTGCCGTACCCTGCTCGGCATAACCCGCCGCAGAATTGAGCACTTCATAGGTTTTACCTTCGATCGTGTAAGTGGGATCATTTCCACACGCAGTACGGGATTCCGTGCTCAACGCCGTGGGAACTTGTGCCGACGCTACCGCACCCTTCTTAGCAGTATTACTACTACAAGCAACCAAACTCATGGTCATGGAAGCCAATAAGACTCCCGAAAATCGCCAGTTTATTGTCATCGTATTGTCCAGCTTCGTCATTGCCCATCAGAAAAGCCGACCCACGCCACAACGCATGGTTCAGCTTCCATTTATTATCACTATAACGCTTAAAAACCAAACTTACGCTTACGAATTTCCTGCGCAAGCTGATGTACCGCCATTGCATATTTCACACTAGGATTATAACGGGTAATGGCATAGAAATTTTCCCCCCCCACCCAATATTCATCCGTTGTGCCTTCCAGCTTGATCAAACTCACTTTAGCCGAGTTAATTGCCGCCTGTGGTCGCACGCCTTTTGCCGCCAAATCAGCCAAGGTACGCGAAGGTTTTTTCGGTGTGGTCTCAGCAATACTAGCATAGCCTCCA
Source organism: uncultured Thiothrix sp. (assembly GCA_964420315.1). Taxonomy (GTDB): domain Bacteria; phylum Pseudomonadota; class Gammaproteobacteria; order Thiotrichales; family Thiotrichaceae; genus Thiothrix. The sequence goes on from CAYQTB010000009.1 coordinate 22,346, forward strand.
CCAGAAACATAAGCCGGAACTGCTACCCCTGTGCCACGCTTCCAGCCATTTTTCGCAAAATAATTCGCCACACTGGGGATGGCATCTTGCGGATTCCACAAATCACGCTTGCCATCGCGATTGCCATCAATGGCATAGCTACGGTAACTGCTGGAAATGAACTGTCCTAAGCCCATCGCCCCCGCGTAAGAGCCGTTGAAGATTTGCGGACGTACTTTCTCTTCACGTGACAACAGCAAAAATTGTTCCAACTCTTTTTGGTAGAAACTGGCACGACGCGGAAAATCAAAGCCCAGAGTCGTCAATGCTTGCAAGGTATTGTGCTTGCCGGTATTTTTACCGTATTGCGTTTCCACACCAATAATAGCCACCAAATACTCCGTGTCCACCCCGTATTGACGGGTCGCCGCATCCAACAAGGCGGCATGACGGTTCCAAAACTCAACCCCACCATTAATACGCTCTTCGGTCAGGAAAATCGGGCGATAGGCACGCCATACTTGCCCTTCTGTGGGAGCACCCGCTTTGGTCAACGCCTCTTTATCACGCCTCACCCCAGAAAAGGTCTGTTCCAAAAACGCAATATCGAAACCGTGCTGGTTATTCATTTTACCAATGAACTGGCGCATGGCGGGGTAATTAGCGTAATCACCCCCTAATCCTGCTGGGTAGTTCACTGGCTGACGAGGTGTTGTTGACACGGGAGGCTGCTGCGGAGCAGGAATATTGCCACTAACCGGCGGGGGCGTTACCACGGTCTGTCTCACCGGTGGATAGCTTTGCTGCTGATTAGGCGGTACATTCGCCCCCGGTGGCGCAAATACCCAAGGCCATTGCGGACTCGCCGCACACCCCCCCAATACCCCACCCATTAATACCACACTCACCAGCTTACCCAGTGATTTACTCCATTGAACCGAACCGTGCATGACTTTCATAGCCTCCATCTCCAAACTGCCTGAGGGAGAGCATGAAAATCCGTCTTCAGCCATCCCGTTGATAAATGCGTTTGCGTTTCTTCATCCCCATAATGATCCCGAAAGCCATCATCAGCGTCACTACCGAGGTTCCCCCGTAGCTCACTAATGGCAGCGGCACCCCCACCACCGGAAGCATTCCGCTGACCATGCCGGTATTCACAAACAGGTAAAAGAAAAATGACACACTCAGACTGCCACCTAGCAACCGCGCGAAGGTATCTTCACCCTTGCTGGCTAGATACAAGCCCCGCCAGATGATAAACAGGTATAAGCCCATTAAAATCAAGTTACCGACTAAGCCAAATTCTTCACCAAAAATCGCAAAAATGAAGTCTGTGTGCCGTTCTGGCAGAAAGTCCAGATGCCCTTGATCACCTTGCATCCAACCTTTTCCGTAAGCCCCACCAGAACCAATCGCAATTTTTGACTGATAAATATGGTATCCAGTTCCCAACAAATCCGATTCTGGGTTCAAAAGTGTATCAACCCGTCTGCGTTGGTAGTCGTGCATCCCAAAAAAGTACAATAAAGGTGCGGCTACGGTGACAAAAGCAATCGCTCCGCCGATCAGCCACCAAGACATCCCTGCCAGATAAATAACAAAAAAGCCTGAGGTTGCAATCAGCAAAGCCGTTCCCAAGTCCGGCTGTTTCATTACCAACAGCATCGGCACTAATACCAGCACCAGCGCAATCACAATATCAATAAAACGGGGGGGCAAGGGTTTCTCAGAAAAATAATACGCCACCATCATCGGCACGGCTAACTTCATGATTTCTGAAGGCTGTATATCAAAGCCAATGTACAACCAGCGGGTTGCCCCTTTTTTAGTGACTCCGATAATCAGCACTAAAATCAGCAAAAACAACCCAACCCCATACAGCCAAATCGACCACTGCCGCAGGGTTTTGCTGGATATCTGCGAAAAAATCAACAACAAACCCAAACCAATCGAAAAATGCACCATTTGCCGTTGGACTCGCTCAATCTCGCCATCACTAGCGCTATACAACGTTGCCAACCCTAAAAAGATCAGCAATGACAATGCCGCCAGTAATACCGCATCCACCCGCTGTAACGCGACAATCAACCAAGAAGGCAACAAACTGTTAATCACTACTCACCCCCCTGTTTTTTCTTTTTCGGTGTTTTTTTCTCAGCGTCTGCGGGCGGCATCTCTGCAACAGGCTCTTGGTGCACCACTTCACCGGCTGGCTTCAACATATTCTCACCGTACTGCTGAAGTAAATACGCATCCATGAGCTTGCGTGCTAACGGTGCAGCGGCAGTCCCACCACCGCCCATCGCATTCTCCACAATCACTGCCACCGCAATTTTAGGATTATCCGCAGGCGCAAACCCCACAAACAACGCATGGTCGCGCAAACGCTTGGCAATGCGCTTGGCATTGTATTTCCCACCCGCCAAACCGAACACCTGTGCCGTACCGGTTTTACCGGCAATACGGTAACTTGCCCCAGCACCCGATGACCGTGCAGTACCACCGGGACGCATGACGTTTTCCATTCCCTGAATGGTCAATGTCCAATAATTATCCTTCGCTTCAACACTGGGAAACGGCTCAGGCTTAAGAATACTCTCCTCTTGATTACGTGCCGTGCGCACTCCACGCAAGACATGCGGCTTCAAGCGCACCCCACGGTTTGCCATAATGGTGGTGGCATGAGCCAATTGCAGCGGTGTTGCCAGCCAATACCCCTGCCCGATGCCAATATTGACGGTATCACCGGGAAACCAACGACGCTTATGCCGCTTTTCCTTCCACTCTTTGCTTGGCATCAAGCCCGATGCCTCTGCTGGCAAGTCAATACCGGTTTTTTCACCAAAACCAAACTGCCGCATCCCTGCGGCAAAACGGTCAATGCCCATGCGATATGCCAAATCATAAAAGTAGGTATCGCAAGACTGCTGGATCGAATACTTCAAATCAACCGAACCATGCCCTTTTTTATTCCAACACCGAAACGCATGTTTTTGACCTTGCAAACGGAAAAACCCAGGGTCATACACCCGACTACCCGGCGTAACCACGCCCTCAATCAAGCCAGCTACTCCCACCATCGGTTTAATGGTCGACCCCGGTGGGTATGTTCCCTGCAAAGCACGGTTGAATAAAGGACGATCCGGATCTTCACGCAAAGCCGTGTAATCTTTCTGCGAGATACCATTAATAAATAAATTCGGGTCAAACGTCGGCACACTCGCCAAAGCCAGCACTTCACCGTTACTCGGATCCATCGCCACAATCGCCCCACGTTCATTTTTCAATAAATTTTCCGCAAAAATTTGTAGATTAATATCCAAACCCAGAAACAACTCCTGCCCGCCTACTGGTTCTTGCTTACCGAGTTCTTTCTGCTTTTTGCCATGCGCATCCACCTCAATCAGCTCAAAACCCGCCTTCCCGTGCAAACGCTCTTCGTGGAAAGCTTCCACACCAGACTTACCAATGTGGGTAGTACCGGTGTACTCAATCTTGTCGACACGCTCCAGATCGCGGGCATCAATGCGCCCCACATAGCCGATTACATGACTCGCCGTTTCCACCAAGGGATAGTAACGCTCCATGCGCTTTACCACCTTGGCACCACGAAAGCGCGGGGCATTCACCGCCAAGATCGCCTGCTCTTCTTCCGTTAAATTGCCTCGAATGGGAATAGGCTGATATTTAAAACGCCGTGCCTGTGTTTTGAATAAGCGCACATCTTTTTCCATCAAGGGAATAAGTGCTCCCAAACGCTCAACGAATAAATCAACATCGGCTAACGTCGACTTACCGTCACCATTTTCATCACCGATATTGTCACGTACCACTTCAAGCACGTATTGCGTGTGGCTATCCGCCAATAGCACCCCGTTGCGGTCATAAATTTGACCACGATTAGGGGGGATAGGAATGCGTTTTTGATAATGCTGGCGGGAAAGATCAGAATATTTGGCGTAATCGGATACTTGGAGCTGGTAAACCCTCCCCAAAATCCCTAGCAGGGCAAACAGGATAAAGACACCCGCAACCATAGCCCGCACATTGAACATGTGCTGCTCATCGCGTTCTAATTTAATCGGTCTATCGCTCATAAAGTACTAACGAGCATCCTGTCTGCCCTGCTTGAAATCGGGCGACTATAACAGATTAAGAGAACGGAATCTCCTCTGGTTGCTCGGTATTATAACGCTCAATACTGTCTAAAATTTCTTGCTTGGCTGCTTCGATACCTGCCCAGCCTTCCACCTTCACCCACTTGCCTGCATCCAATTCCTTGTAACGCTCAAAGAAGTGTTGGATTTGGCTCAACAATAATGGTGGCAGTTGCTCGTAGGAATTAATTTCACGATAGCCAGAAGACAGCTTATGCGCAGGCACTGCCACAATTTTAGCATCAATCCCGGACTCATCCGACATTTTCAACATACCCACTGGGCGCACCGGAATCACACAACCGTGCATCAACGGCGTCGGGCTAACCACCAACACGTCAGTAGGATCGCCGTCCTGTGCCAACGTGTGCGGAATAAACCCATAGTTTGCCGGGTAAAACATCGGAGTAGACAGGAAACGGTCAACGTACAATGCCCCGCTTTCCTTATCCAACTCATACTTGACTGGCGTCGACAATGCCGGAATCTCAATGATGACATTCACGCAATTAGGAACATCACGCCCAGCAGGAACTTTATCAATATTCATGGTTTACTCTACTCTTGTGTAAAAATCGCGGTATTATAGCGCTTGTTAACGAATCTAACAGCAACTAACCACCACTAACCCATACTAATTGTCGACACCTCAAGAGAACAGCATGGCACACTCATTACGCGACCAACTCCTCAAAGCGGGGCTAGTCACCGAAGCACAAATTGAAAAGGCTAACCAACCCAAACCCGCTTTTTCACAGAAAGCCCCACCGCGTGACAAAGCCCCTCGTCGTGAAAACCGCCCAACCGTAGTCTCAGAAAAACCGCAACGCACTGAAAATAAAGCACCACACCCGGCTCCCAAAGAAAAAAGCGACCTCGAACAATTTTACGCAGCCCGCGCCAAAACCGAACGTGAAGAGCGCGAACAAGCCGAACAACGCCAGCGCGAAATCGCCGCCCGCCGCAAACAAACCCGCGAACAAGTTGCAGCCTTGATCACAACTAACCTACAGAATGTCGACGATGCTGACATTCGCTACAATTTTGTGGTCGGCGACAACATCAAATACCTCTACGTCACCGAAGTCCAACAACAAGCTTTAGCTGCTGGCGAACTCGCGATTACCTTTTTAGGTGGCAAACGTTGCCTGATTCCGCTCGACATTGCGCAACAAATTTTAGCACTCGACCCCGACAAACTGATTGTCATCAACAGCCCCGAAGAATCGAGTGAAGCGCCAGAATCAATCACCTAAACCATCGCCAGCGCTTGCTTGTACAACTGGTTTTTCGGCAATCCGGTCAAACGGGCAGCAATCGCCGCAGCCTGTTTCACCGGCAACTCTTCCAGCAATACCGCCAGAATACTGTCCGCACGCAACGCACTGAGTTGCTGCTGATCATCGTTTACCGCTTTGCCCGCCACCACCACCACAAATTCACCGCGTGACATATTGGCATTAGCGGCTAATTGCGCAACCAACTCCCCAGCGCTCCCCCGATAAATGCTTTCAAATAACTTAGTCAACTCGCGCAATACCACCACCGGGCGCTCCGCCCCCAAGGTACTAGCCACATCCGCCAGCATTTCAGCAATGCGGTGGCTGGATTCGTAAAACACCAAGGTACGCGGCTCATCCACCAAACCTTCCAACCATTTACGCCGCGAAACGGCTTTTGCCGGTAAAAAACCTTCAAACACAAACCGATCCGTCGGCAAACCCGCCACCGACAACGCCGCAATCAACGCGCTTGCCCCCGGAATCGGCACAATTTTGCACCCTGCTATCCCCAAGGCATGAACCAGCTTGTAACCGGGGTCACTGATCAACGGCGTACCCGCATCGCTCACCAACGCCAATTGCATTCCCTGCTCCAATTCGGCTTGGATGCTAGCAACACGCCCCGCCTCATTGTAATCGTGCAAACTCGCCAGCGTTCCCTGAATACCAAAATGGGTCAGCAAGCCACGGGTCACGCGGGTATCTTCCGCATAAATCTTATCCACTTCCGCCAAAATACGCTTGGCACGTTCCGTCATATCCGCCAAATTACCGATGGGCGTTGCCACGCAGTATAAAATGCCTTGTTTCATCTACTTCCCCAAACAACGAAGCCCACCACGAAGGGCGGGCTTCTGGTTTTGACTGGCAACCCCAGCCGTGCACTACCTTACGCCAACAACGGTACAATCAGCAACGCGACAATATTAATGATTTTGATCAACGGGTTAATCGCAGGACCTGCCGTATCCTTGTACGGGTCACCGACAGTATCACCGGTCACAGCGGCTTTATGCGCCTCCGAACCTTTGCCACCGAAATTGCCTTCTTCGATGTATTTCTTGGCATTATCCCAAGCACCACCACCAGTTGTCATGGAAATTGCCACGAAAATTCCCGTCACAATCGTTCCTAGCAACACCCCACCGAGTGCCTGTGGTCCCAAGGCTAAGCCCACAATCACCGGCACTGCCACCGGCAATAATGACGGCACAATCATTTCCTTAATTGCCGATTGGGTTAGCATATCCACGCAAGTACCGTATTCCGGCTTACCCGTGCCTTCCATAATTCCGGGAATCGTCTGGAATTGACGGCGCACCTCAACCACCACCGAACCGGCGGCACGCCCCACGGCTTCCATCGCCATTGCCCCAAACAAATACGGCACCATCCCACCGATAAATAAACCGATAATCACCAAATGGTTGGAAAGATCAAAGCTCAGCGCCATCTGATGTGATGCAGACAACGCATGGGTATAATCCGCAAACAACACCAACGCGGCCAAACCTGCTGAACCAATCGCATAGCCTTTGGTCACCGCTTTCGTGGTATTGCCCACCGCATCCAAGGGGTCAGTAATATTACGAATATCATCCGGTAAACCCGCCATTTCCGCGATCCCACCGGCATTATCGGTAATCGGGCCATAGGCATCCAACGCCACCACAATCCCCGCCATTGACAACATGGACGTTGCTGCAATCGCAATGCCGTACAAACCGGCGAGTTCATAAGCCCCCCAGATTGCCGCACACACTGCCAAGACAGGTGCCGCCGTGGAGCGCATCGACACCCCAAGACCCGCAATCACGTTAGTGCCATGCCCGGTAGTAGATGCTTGCGCAATATGCCGCACCGGGTTGTATTCAGTCGCGGTGTAATATTCCGTAATCCACACCATTGCCGCCGTCAACACCAAGCCAATTACTGCCGAGCCATACAGCGCATTCACCGAATAGTCAGGGCTGTCCCCCATCATAATCATGGTGACAGGGTAGAAAAAAATCAGAGATGCCCCGCCTGCCACCGCCAGACCGCGATACAGCGCATTCATAATCTTGCCACCGGTACGTGCCTTCACAAACATAGCGCCCAAAATCGACGCCAAGATAGAAAAGCCCCCCAACACCAGCGGGTACACAATGGCATTTTCCGAGCCACTCATCAGCAAGCCGCCGAGCAACATGGTCGCAATAATCGTCACCGCGTAAGTTTCGAACAAATCCGCCGCCATCCCCGCGCAATCGCCAACGTTATCGCCCACATTATCGGCGATAACCGCAGGGTTACGCGGATCATCTTCGGGAATGCCCGCTTCCACTTTACCCACCAAATCCGCGCCAACATCCGCGCCCTTGGTGAAAATACCACCGCCCAACCGCGCAAAAATCGAAATCAAGGAACCACCGAATGCCAAGCCCACCAGCGCGTGAATCGCATCCATCGACGACGTACCTGTCAGCGTCAGTGCCGCGTAATACCCCGCCACCCCCAGCAATGCCAAGCCAACCACCAACATGCCAGTAATTGCCCCGCCTTTAAATGCCACATTCAACGCTGCATTCAAACCGTCTTTGGCAGCCTCCGCCGTGCGCACATTCGCCCGCACCGACACATTCATACCGATATAACCGGTTGCACCGGATAACACCGCACCTAGCGCAAAACCAATCGCCGTTTGCCAACCCAATGCAATGAAAATAACCGCAAACAACAGAATTCCCACCACCGCAATCGTGGTGTATTGACGATTCAAATAAGCTTGCGCCCCCTCCTGAATAGCCTGCGCAATCCGCCGCATGTCTGCATTTCCTTCCGGGCGGGCAAGCACCCAGCGCGTCGCCATCAGACCATAGACGAGTGCGGCAAGCGCACACAACACAGCAACAGCCAAACCTGTGGACATTAGAACACCTCCCTTATTTGTTAACAGCAACTCTCATCGACAAGCATAGTCCTTTTTTTAGCATCCGACCGGATTATTGATAGGCTTGCTCAAACATGCTGCATCCCTAACAAAAAATGCTATATTTCGACAAGCATACCCCACAACTAGGTACTAGGATTCACACTATGCAATCACGACTTCACCAAAGCATCCTGAAATACTGCGCTATTGCCTTGCTGGCTGTCCCATTGATGTTACAAGGCTGTTCGCCTAACGACATCATCAATGCCGACGGCAATTCAGTCACCCAAGGCGGTGCCACGGTTGAACAAGCCAATGCACTCTTTAATCAAGGAAAAAAACGCGAAGCCGCGCAAACCTATTACGCCGCATCCGCACGCTACCCCACCCCGCAACGCGAGCGCGTCATTTTACAAGCGGCTGAAATTGCCGCCTCCATCGGCGATACCCATTTAACCAATACCTATCTAGCAAAAGTACCTACTTCCGCCCTCGATGGTGAAAACCGCGCCCGTCAAGCCTATGTCAGAGCGCTCTTGGCGTTGCAACAAAACAACCCCACACTCGCCCTGCGCACCTTACCCACTCATTTGGATAATCTATCCCCAGCCTTGCGTGAAAAAGTTAAACACATCCAGCAACGCGCCCAAGTGATGGCAAGTGGCAATGGTCGCGGTGCAGTTCCCCATGTCCAAAATGTACAAGCAGCGCTAATTCCCAGCAACGTCACCCGTGTGGCGGCACTTTTACCGCAATCCGGGGCATTGGGTAGTGTCGGTCAAGAGATTTACCGGGGTATCGACACCGCCCGTAACAGTGTTGCCCGCGAAACCAGCGTACAACTCTATGATGTCAGTGCGGGCGGTGCAGTAGCCCAATACCAACGCGCCGTCGCCGATGGCGCGGATATTGTCATCGGCCCCTTGGATAAGGAATCCTTAGCGGAGTTACTCGCCCAACCGCAAGTGCTTTCCAAACCGCTGCTCAGCCTGAACTACCTAACCAATAGCCGTCATATACCCGGTGCGCTTTATCAATTTGGGTTATTGCCAGAAGACGAAGCCCGTCAAGTCGCTGACACAGCGATTGCCAACGGTTTACGCAGCGCGATCGTGTTAGCGCCCGCTTCCAGTTGGGGGGATCGCGTATCCGGCGCATTCCGTGCCGCCTACCAAGCCAAGGGCGGTCAAGTGATCAATATTCAACAATTTTCTGATACCCCATCTAACGCTTACCTGCAAAACGTACAAAATGCCTTAGCCGCTACCCAAGGTCGCGCCAGTATGGTGTTCCTAGCAGCATCCCCCAGCCAAGCCCGCCTGATGCGCCCTTTATTAGCCGCACAAGCGCCGGAGTTGCCGATTTATGCCACCTCACATATTTTTTCCGGGCGGGTTGATGCTGGCAAAGATGCCGATCTCGACGGTATTTTGTACACCGAAATCCCGTGGGTGATGGAAGGCTTGCAATCTGGTACGCTGAATAACTCGCAATTCCCGCGCATGTTCGCACTGGGGATGGATGCGTTCCTGATTGCCAAAAATCTGCCTAGCATTGCACGAAATCCCAATACGCAAGTCAATGGCAAAACCGGCAATATCCGTTTAATGGGCAATCGCCAAGTGCAACGCACCTTGCTATTCGCCACGTTTGCTAATGGCGTACCGCAAGCCGTTGGACAATAAACCACAAGCGCCGCACCTGCAACGCGGCATCAGCACTGAACAACTGGCTTGTGAACATTTGCAAGCCAGTAATTTACACTTGCTGCACCAGAATTACCGCTTAAACATGGGCGAAATCGACCTAATTATGCGCGATGGCAATGTCATCGTGTTTGTCGAAGTGCGCTACCGCAAAAGCAACCGTTACGGCGGCGCCTTACACAGTATTGACCCCCGCAAGCAAGCGCGTATCATCCGCACCGCACAACATTATTTGCAATACCACGCACCGGATGCCCAGGCACGTTTTGACGTGGTAGCGGTCGAAGGTGATAACACGATCCTTTGGATCAAAAACGCTTTCGACACGGGCTAAGCCATGAATTCCATGCATTTACAGACACGTATCCAACAACACTTCGCTGCCAGTATTGCAACCAAGCAAAAAGCCCTCGCGGTATTGCAAGAACCCATCCTCACCGCCGCGACACTGGTATTTGATACGGTGCAGCACGGCGGCAAAATCTTCAGTTGCGGTAATGGCGGTTCGGCGGGGGATGCGCAACATTTCTCATCCGAAATGCTCAACCGTTTCGAACAAGAACGCCGGGGCTTGCCCGCGATTGCGCTGACCACAGATACCTCCACCCTCACCTCCATCGCCAACGACTACAGCTACGAACGGGTATTTTCCCGCCAAATCGAAACCTTGGGGCGCAAGGGTGACGTATTGCTCGCCATTTCCACCAGCGGCAATTCCACCAACGTTAACCGCGCCATCGACGCCGCGCATGACTGCGGAATGCAGGTCATTGCGCTCAGCGGCAAAGCAGGCGGTAGCATGAAAGATCGGTTGCAAGCCGGAGATGTAGAATTGCGTGTCCCCGCTGACAACACAGCGCGGATTCAGGAAACCCATTTGCTGCTCATCCACTGTATTTGCGACTTGGTTGATCAGATGTTGCTAGCCCAAGGGTAATCAACATGAGGTCAGCACCCAGCTCGCACAGTGTCACGTTTTTCCGCGAAGCCGCGCCCTACATCCACAATCATCGCGGTAAAACCTTTGTGGTCGCGTTTGCCGGTGAAGTGATTGCCACGCCACGCTTTCAGCAAATTGCGCAAGACCTCGCCATTATTTCCAGCCTCGGCGCACGGCTGGTGCTGGTACATGGCACGCGCCCGCAAATTGACGAACGCTTGCACCGCACTAACACCCCGATTCGCTTGCACCAAGGCATTCGCGTTACCGACGGCACATCGTTGCTGGCAGCACAGGAAGCGATTGGTTTTTTGCGCATCCGTATCGAAAATTTGCTGACTCATGCGCTTAATCAACCGTCCCTGAATAATGAAGGTTTAGGGATTATTTCCGGCAATTACATTACAGCACGTCCGCTAGGTATTTGCGATGGCGTCGACTACGGCTACAGTGGACAAGTCCGTAAAATCAAGCATACGCTGATTAAGCAACAACTCGATTCCGGCAATATCGTGTTGCTCTCACCGATGGGCTACTCGCCGACGGGCGAAGCCTACAACCTGCGTTACGAACAAGTCGCGGTTGCCGCCACGACAGCGATTAAAGCCGACAAACTGATATTCCTCAGCCACCAACCGTTGAATTTGCCGCACGAACTCACCCTTGAGGAAGCTAAAGCCAGCCTGCCCTACAACGCGCTGCTACCCGCCGTGATTGAAGCCTCGGAAAACCAAGTGGAACGCATCCACCTGCTCGACGCTGACATTGATGGCGCATTGCTGTTGGAACTGTATACCCGCGATGGCGTGGGCAGCATGATTGCCGCCGAACAATTTGAACGCTTACGCGCCGCAACGATTGAAGACATCAGCGGAATTATGGCACTGATCCGCCCACTGGAAGAACGCGGCATTTTGATCAAACGCTCCCGCGAACAACTCGAACTGGAAATCGACAACTTCCACATTATCATCCGTGACCGTGAAGTGATTGCGTGCGTTGCTTTGTATGATACCGCTGATCCGCAAGTCGCCGAACTCGCCTGCCTCGCCGTTAGCCAGCAAGATCGCGGCGGCAATCGTGGTGACAAACTGCTGAAACACGTTGCGCAACTTGCTAAAACGCAAGGAAAAACTCGCCTACTGGTGTTAACTACGCAGACAACAGATTGGTTTCGGGAACGCGGCTTCGCAAAAGGCAATGTGGATGAACTGCCTGCCAATAAGAAATCGCTGTATAACTACCAGCGCAATTCGCAGGTGTTGTTTAAAACACTGTGAGTCTCTTCAGTTTTTGAACAAAGAACAAACAAAAATACCGCCAGTAAACAAACCAATAACACTTATCCCGTGAGCACTTCGCCTACTACATGCCCTTGGTTTAGGATTCTTCGACATGACTTGTGTGTTAATAGACGAGGGCAAACATGTCACACCTACCAATGATAGCCACAATCCCCCAAGCCAACCGCATAGCCAAAGTAATACATCAAACGTATTATTCCAAAACCGGCTTGCCAACGCCGCTGCAAAACAACATCACTAGAATCATGCAGCTAAATCCTGACTGGGAGTACCGGCTGTATGATGACGCGGATATTGAGACCATCATTCGCGAACATTATGGGCAAGAAATACTAGACGTTTATCGCTTGATCGACCCCGCTTACGGAGCCGCACGGGTTGATTTTTTTCGGTATTTGCTTATTTATGCAGAAGGCGGGAGTTACCTTGACATGAAAAGCACCACAACCCGCCCGCTGAATGACGTATTGTTGCCCACTGATCGTTACATCCTCTCCCAATGGGATCAACGCAAATACCCTGCATGGGGCTTGCACCCAGAACTCGCCGCGATTGACGGAGGAGAGTTCCAACAATGGCATGTCATCGCGGCTGCCGGTCATCCTTTTCTATTCGCAGTCATTCAACAAGTGATTCACAACATCTTACACTACGACGTAACCACCGCTGGGGTAGGCTTCTGGGGCGTGATCAGAACCACCGGGCCACTGCCCTACACCACCACCATTGAAACCATTAAGCATCAACATCACTACCGCCAAGTCGAAATCGAACAAGATTTAGGCATAATTTACAGCATTTACGATTCACATAGTGCTGACCCCAAGCAAAATCATCGCCATATATCGAAAAAACACTACAGTGAACTAACCATGCCTGTCATTAGATCGCTGCATTGACGGCTCATAATGTGTACAACCGTTTCAATCCACCTTCAAGTGTTTACCCGCTGCCCATACTAACCACAGTACCGGAATCCCAATCAAAGTGGTAAAGGTGAAAAAGCCGGGGTAACCAATATTATCGACAATCGTGCCGGAATACCCACCAATGGTTTTCGGCAATAATGTCATCAAAGAACTGAAAATTGCGTACTGCACCGCCGTAAACGACACGCTCGTCAGTGACGACAAAAACGCCACAAACGCCGCACTCGCAAACCCAGCAGCGAGATTATCCGCCGTCACCGCCATGTACAGGACCGTTACATCATGCCCGACATACGCTAACCACACGAACACCAAATTCGTAAACGCCGTCAAAATCGCTCCTAACATCAAAGTGCGCATCACCCCATAGCGCGTAGCAAACAAGCCACCCATAAATCCCCCAATAATACTCACCACCACCCCGAAAGTTTTCACCGCCGTCGCAATTTCCGGTTTACTAAACCCCAAATCCTGATAAAACAGATTAGAAATCACCCCAGGCACAATATCCGTAATCCGGTACAAACCAATCAATGCCAGCAATAACAACGCCGTGCGCACCCCGTAACGGCGGAAAAAATCCACGATCGGCTCAAACCACGTATCCCGTGCCATTGCCCGATTCACCGCCCCAAGCGTCACTAATAACCAGCCCACTAGCACCGCCATCAACAAAGCTATCAGCAAATGCAATGCCTCCAAACCGAAACCAGCAAAAGCATCATTCACCACTGCCTGCCACTCCTCAAACGTTCCTTTCGTATAAGCAAATACCCACACAAACACGGATACCGCTGCCGCAAATACCAATACCAAACGCAGGTAATCCAGTGCGGCGTAATGGTAACGATCCGCCTGCTTTTGCTCCGGTTCGGGAATCACCAAGGTTGTCACCACGCCGACCAACATCGTCGCCGCCATTGCCCAATACGTCCACTGCCATGCGGCAAACACATAATGCTCTTTTTCCGACCCCAGCCAAGACGCCAAAAACAAAGCACCAGCCCCCGCCACAATCATTCCCAACCGATAACCCGCGATATAGGTGGAAGACATCATCGCCTGCAAACGGGTTTCCGCCGCCTCAATCCTGTACGCATCAATCACAATATCTTGCGTTGCCGATGAAAAACCCAGCAAAACGGCTGCCCACGCCATCAACACCAAATGGTCTTGCCCCAGTGCCGGATCAATACTTCCCATCAACACAATCGCCACAATGATCAACGCCTGCGCAACCAATAACCACGCCCGCCGCTTCCCTAACCATACGGTTAAAAATGGCAATGGCAGTTTGTCGATTAACGGCGCCCACACAAACTTGAACGAATACCCCAACGCCGCCCAACTGAAAAACGTCACCGCTTTACGCTCCACCCCCGCTTCGCCCAACCACAACGACAGGGAAGAAAAGATCAACAGGATCGGAATCCCCGCCGAAAATCCTAGGAACAACATGGTGATAACACGCGGATGCAGAAACGCCTGCAACGCTTCAACCCAGCTCAACGGCTTGGCAAGAGAGGAGTCAGTCATGAGAAAATGGCCTTCTAGTCGGGTGGATTAATGCATAAGACCGCATCATCAGCGAATCATTCCCCATTGTAAACGCCCAAACAACACCCGCACATGAACCGCTCGTAAGTGAGTTTGCAACTTTCATCCCCTCTGCCATCACGAATTAAAAAAGCTTGACACATACTCCAGAACATCGCGCAACGCACCCGACCCCAAGACAAAGCGCAACAAAATTTATTCCGAGTGACACAGAAACGGCACGTCTGATAGGGATTTTCTAGCACGCCTGTTGACCCTGAACCTCTCAGGCTGTTGCGCCCGGAATAATAAAAAGCGGCTGAAATGACTTCAGCCACGATTAGTGAAAGCAAAGGAGCAAATCGATGTCCAATCTCAACTCTATCAATGGCAGCAGCAATCACTCCGTGATTAGCGGTAACTATGGCAACAATAGCAGCAGCTCAACCTCTGGCTTAGGTTTACCTACTTCAGCCATGGGTACAACGGTCGGGCTGCCTGGCTTAGCCGGTGGTGACAGCACCCACCTGCTGATGAGCCTCTTGCAAATGATCATACAGTTACTGCAAAAAATGGAAAGTGGCAGTCAAGGTCAAAACGGCAACACTGGCAACACTGGCAACACTGGCAACACTGGC
>CAYQTB010000010.1:0-36944 GCA_964420315.1 uncultured Thiothrix sp.
GTTCCCATAGTTGCCCTTGGCGTTGGGTGGTGTATTTGTAGGAATAACCGTGGTCACGGGTGGTGTCACACAACACATTCCGCCCGCTGGAGGCATGTAATGTGCCGTTGGTGCAGGCGGTGGCACTCAGGGTTTGCAGATTATTGCCACCGAAACCGGCTTCGGTAGTCAGGAATAAGGGGGCTACTGAGCCGTCATCCAGCGCGGTTTCCACTTGAGAAAGCGCGGCTTCGCCTAGTACACGCCGTGCGGCGTGGTTGGGGGCTTTGTAGGTGACTTGCGACAAGACAATGCCTTCGGCTTGACGGGGTTCCCAGCAGAGATTCCAGCTTGCGCCAGACGCAAAGGTTTTGCTGAGTGCTTGCCCGGTGCAGGTGTTGCTGGGGGCGGCAAACACGGGGTTTTGCCATACGATTAGCAGGCTGAGTGCCAGCAGGGGAGTGCGGTATTGCATGGTTGGGTTCCTTAGAAGCCGATGGTTTGCGTAATGACACCTGCGGATAGATTGACGATAGGGCTGACTTCAAACACGACGGAATCCGCTGTGTAGAGCAGCACTTGGGCACACCGGTGTAAGCCGCATTGTTGGGATGCGGCGTTAAGCTGTTCAGGCAAGCTGGAAGCGTGGAAGACGAAGGCTTTGACCTGTAATTGCTGTGCGGGGTTGTTCAGGGTTTGCCCGGTAATGCGTTTGAATTCGGCATCCAATAGGCTGCGTTGTTCGTCATCGGCAAAGATGAGGTCAGAAGCGCGTTGTAATTCGTTGGCAGTCAGCGGCAGTTGCAGATTTTTTTCACGTTTGCGGGAAATCACGCGATTGGTGTCGAGGTCAATCACGTCAATAATGGTTTCATTGCTGCTGTAGTCGTAGGTGTACACATCTGCCCGGCGGGCGGTTTGACCTTTGGCATTGGGGTGACGCTCGACCAACAGCAATTCCAGCACAGGCGTGGTGCTATTGATTGTGGCGCTGCGGGTAGTCGGGAGCGGGGCGGCAACATTGGCGTGTTGGGTGGCGCGTACTATTTCAGCGGGGCTAAGCGGATCAAGGCTGCCTGCATTGGCTGGTAAGAGTGTAAGCGCACAGAGTAGTGTGGCGTAGTGAAGTACGGTGCGTAGTGACAGAATCTTATGCATGACTGAAACCGTTATTATGTAAATGTTGGCATCAGTCTAGGAAAGCTAGGGCTGGTCATCTAGTGTGCGGATGCCAGCCTATTTTATTTTTATGATAAACGGTAAGGATTTTATTTTATCTTGTCGGGTGCGGGTTTTTCTGCATTAAAAACCATCAAAATATTGTGCCCACTGTCTAAGAGATGCAGTTGTTCTCTGGTCACGGCATACTTACTTACCTTGTCCAACTGGGTGAAAAATTGTTGTTCCAAGGCATTTTTGTCATCGAGACAAGCCATTTTGGTTGCACCCACGGCACTGGTGGTGAAAATGCCATCGTTGCTGCTGGTGTAGTTACCGAAAAACTGGTTACAACCGGAATAGCCATTCATGCGTGTGTCATCAAACTGAATCGTGGGTAATCGGTCAGTGGTGACAGGTTTGCCATCTAGGGTTTTCAATACCCAGCTAGTGCTTGCCAACGTCATGTTTGGCGCGGGTTCTCTGGCGTCAAAGCTACAAGCGGAGATGATGCTTAAAAACACCAATGCGCCGATAATTTGCCCGGTTAATGATGAAAAGAACGCCTTGAGCATGGTCTAACTCCTAAGTGCTTTGTTGCTATGGTCATATAGAGGTTTGAAATAGAAAAAAGTTGCAACAAATAATGCTATTGGAAGCACATATCACGCAAAATTAACTGACAGATTGTATGATAGGCTTAATTTGCGGAGAAAAGTCATGAGCAAGAACCCTGAGGAAACACTGGGGCAATTACTGAATCAGGCAAAAACCCTGCAACTGGCAACGTTGGATGCGTTGGGTGAGCCGTCGATCAGTTATGCGCCATTTGTGCAGGATGATGCAGGGCATTTTTATATTTTCGTGAGCCTGCTATCCAACCATACACAGGAAATGTTACAGCACCCGCAGCTCTCGATCTTGCTGATTGAGGATGAGCAGGATGCGCGACAAATTTTTGCCCGTACCCGTGCTAGCTACCGTTGTACGGCACAGGTGGTGGAGAGAGCAGCAGTAGAATATGCGCCGCTATTGGATGCAATGGAAGTGCGCTTTGGAAATGTCATGGGCTTGCTGCGCGGTTTGGGAGATTTTGTGATGTTTCGGTTGGTTCCGCAATCCGGGCGCTTTGTGATGGGGTTTGGGCAGGCGTTTGTGCTGGCGGGGGAAGGCTTGCGTGAGTTGCAGCACATCGGATCGGGGCAAGCGTGAATATTGATTTGTTTTTATTCAAAAAATTGGTGTCTAATGCCATAATGCCGCTGTCGTTGTGTGTGTCAAGACCCATGTGATCATAGGTTCGCTTATAGCAGACTAATCTAATGGGGTATAGCCGCTATCTTGAGTAAGCACTACTATGGTGCATATGTTTATACGGAGATAGCGGCTAATGCCTCAGTTTCTAAAAAATTACCTGGCGAAGACGCGTGGCGGAGGCAATAAGTCACCACACGTCATAAATTGGCGCAACGCTTTGTGTTCGTGGTTGGGCGCATTCATTGGTCTGGCATTATTGGGCTGGTTAAGCACTAGTAGCAGTTTGACCGAACATGACCACTTGATTCTCATCGGCCCATTTGGGGCAACAGCAGTGTTGCTATACGGTTCGCCTGCCGCACCTTTTTCACAGCCGCGTTATGTCTTGGGTGGGCATTTTATCTCGGCGGTTGTCGGAGTAACGGTGTATTTGCTACTGCCCGAACCGTTGTGGTTGGCATCAGCCTTGGCAGTGTCGATTGCAACGGTATTGATGTATTTGACGCATACCACTCATCCACCCGGTGGAGCAACTGCGTTGATTGCGATCATTGGCAGTGATAGCATTCATGCGCAAGGTTACTGGTACGTGCTAAACCCGGTGATGCTGGGGATCGTGTTATTGCTATTGGTCGCACTGGTGGTGAATAATCTTTCGCCGCTGCGTAAATACCCGAATTACTGGTGGTAATATGACGGCATGAAATACCTCCTAATCGCCATCATCCGTTTTTACCAACTCGCCATCAGTCCGATGCTGGGCAGTAATTGCCGCTTTTACCCCACCTGTTCGCACTACGCGAAACAAGCGATTGAACAACACGGTGCGCTCAAAGGTACTTGGCTTGCAGTGCGGCGGATTGGGCGGTGTCATCCTTGGCACGAGGGCGGAGTCGATTTGGTCCCTGAACCACATCGCGCTAATCGCCCATGCAAAACGCATGATGACAAACCGTAGTGCGACTATTTCACAGTAACGAGCGCAACGTCGTCCACAACCCTTGAAACGTCAGGGCAATCGCTTGAATAATTGTCCTACATGACTTCCTGCCCCAGCGGACAGGCTGCTTGTCCAACTGATGAACAGTTTTGAAAATAGCTTGGCATCTAAAGCGTTGAACACATCGCTGACCGTATCATGGCTGGGAAAACCCCGTGCATAGGGGTAATAACGGCGCAGGAAATCCGCATTCAGATTTGCCCAACGCACCATTTCCACCACACGGGCGCGATAAATCGCGCCCCTACGGCAGATTATCCCTACGCATGTAGTAGCCGCTTACGCTATCCGCAATGGCTTTAGCAACCGCGTCCAATCGCGTAGTAAGTAATACCTTTCTTTGTCATCTGTTCAGGCGAGTACAGATTGCGTCCATCCACAATCACCGGGTCTTTGAGCTTGGACTTGATGGCATCAAAGTCGGGGCTGCGGAATTGCTGCCATTCCGTGACAATCACCAAACAATCAGCGCCTTCCAGCGCATCGTCCGCTGTTTTGCACAGTTTCAGGTCATCGCGCTCGCCATAAATGCGGGTACATTCCTTCATCGCCACCGGGTCGAATGCCTGTACCTTGCAGCCCTGTTTCCATAAGGCTTCCATCAGGGTGCGGCTGGAAGCTTCACGCATGTCATCGGTATTGGGTTTGAAGGCCAGCCCCCACAGTGCCACCGTTTTGCCTTCCAGATTGACGCCGTAATGTTGTTGCAGCTTCTCGAACGGCTTGTTCTTTTGGCGGTAGTTGACCGCTTCCACCGCAGACAGCAACTCGGCGTTGTAACCGATTTCACGCGCGGTACGTTTCAGCGCCTGTACGTCTTTGGGGAAACAGGAGCCACCATAACCACAGCCGGGGTAGATGAAATGGTAGCCAATCCGTGGGTCAGAGCCGATGCCGATGCGCACATTTTCGATGTCAGCACCCAGCAATTCCGCCATATTGGCCAGTTCATTCATGAAGCTGATTTTGGTGGCAAGCATGGCGTTGGCGGCGTATTTTGTCAGTTCGGCAGAACGGATGTCCATCACCACCAGCCGGTCACGGCTGCGGTTGAAGGGGGCATACAGTTCTCGCATCAGTTCCGTGGTGCGTGGGTTATCCGTGCCGATCACAATGCGGTCTGGTTTCATGAAGTCGTCCAGCGCTGCACCTTCCTTGAGGAATTCGGGGTTGGAAACCACGTCAAACTCGGTGTTGAAGGCGCGTTGTTCCAGTACTTCCTGCATGGCGGTGCGCACTTTGTCAGCAGTCCCGACCGGTACTGTGGATTTGTCTACCACAATCCGGTAGCCATCCATGTGTTGGGCAATGGAGCGGGCAACAGTCAGCACATAGCGCAGGTCAGCAGCGCCGTCTTCATCGGGAGGTGTGCCAACGGCAATGAATTGAAATAAACCATGCGCGACGCCTTCGGCGGCCGAGAGGGTGAATTTTAGGCGTCCGGCAGCGATATTGGCTTGCACCATTTTATCGAGACCCGGTTCATGGATGGGGATTTCGCTGTTCAGTAACATGTTGATTTTAAATGCATCAACATCGACACACAGTACATCATTGCCCACTTGTGCCAGACATGCGCCTGTTACCAGACCGACATAGCCCGAACCGTAAATTGTAACTTTCATTGATGGTTCCTAAATAAATAACTGGATTTTCGTACATGATGCGGATTATGATCAATTCGGCTAATTTTTGTAACAATTTAGTCGACGAGCTTACCAGTTTAGCCGTCGAAAATTAATGACAAAATTCTGCTTTTCCAAGGTTGACATTGATGAGGGATTCACTCAAAATGCCGTCCTTCTTAGTTGGAGGGGTTCCCGAGCGGTCAAAGGGGACAGACTGTAAATCTGTTGGCTCTGCCTTCGAAGGTTCGAATCCTTCCCCCTCCACCATATTTTAGTTTGCACGTTCAGCTTGATTTATAGCGTCATGCGATGCCGTGCGGGCACACGACTTCAGGCGGGTGTAGTTCAATGGTAGAACTTCAGCCTTCCAAGCTGATTGCGTGGGTTCGATTCCCATCACCCGCTCCACTACTGGCTGAGTCGTTAAATGGTTTTGCTCTCATAGCTCAGGTGGTAGAGCGCATCCTTGGTAAGGATGAGGTCGGCAGTTCGACTCTGCCTGAGAGCACCAATTATTCAGGAATTTAACGGGAAGTTATCGATCATGGCAAAAGGTAAATTTGAGCGTAATAAAACGCATGTAAACGTTGGTACAATCGGTCACGTTGACCACGGCAAAACCACGCTGACAGCAGCGTTGACAGTTGTGCAGGCCAAGAAATATGGCGGCGAGTCAAAAGCTTATGATCAGATCGATGCGGCTCCTGAAGAAAAAGCACGTGGTATTACCATTTCTACTGCGCACGTGGAATACGAATCTGAAACGCGTCACTACGCGCACGTTGACTGCCCAGGTCACGCTGACTATGTTAAAAACATGATCACTGGTGCGGCGCAGATGGACGGCGCCATTCTGGTTTGTTCTGCTGCTGATGGTCCGATGCCGCAGACACGTGAGCACATCCTGCTGTCTCGCCAAGTTGGTGTTCCGTATGTCGTTGTTTACATGAATAAGTGCGACTTGGTTGACGACGAAGAGTTGTTGGAACTGGTTGAAATGGAATTGCGTGAACTGCTATCCAGCTATGACTTCCCTGGTGATGACACGCCAATCGTCAAAGGTTCTGCGCGTATGGCGCTGGAAGGCGATGAGTCTGATATCGGTGTTCCATCTATTGCGCGTTTGATCGAAGCTATCGATACTTTCATTCCAGACCCAGTTCGTGCAATCGACGGCACCTTTTTGATGCCTGTTGAAGACGTATTCTCCATCTCTGGTCGCGGCACGGTGGTGACTGGTCGTATTGAACGTGGTGTGATTAAGGTTGGCGAATCCATTGAGATTGTTGGTATTCGTGAAACCAAGGCTACTACCGTTACTGGCGTTGAAATGTTCCGTAAGTTGTTGGATCAAGGTATGGCCGGTGACAACGTTGGTTTGTTGTTGCGTGGTACTAAGCGTGAAGAGGTTGAGCGTGGTCAGGTTCTGTGCAAGCCGGGTTCAATCAAGCCACATACTCAGTTTGAAGCAGAAGTTTATGTTCTGTCTAAAGACGAAGGTGGTCGCCATACGCCATTCTTCAAGGGTTATCGTCCACAGTTCTACTTCCGTACTACGGATGTAACAGGTGCTTGTGAGTTGCCAGAAGGTGTCGAAATGGTTATGCCTGGTGATAACGTTAAATTGGCTGTTACCTTGATTAACCCAATTGCGATGGAAGAAGGGCTGCGCTTTGCGATTCGTGAAGGTGGTCGTACCGTCGGTGCAGGTGTTGTTTCCAAAATTATTGCGTAAATAATATCTTGTGTTTTGAAAGAGTAGAGCGTATTCTCTCTGCTCTTTCTTGCCTTTACAGGCCAATAGCTCAATTGGCAGAGCGGCGGTCTCCAAAACCGCAGGTTGGGGGTTCGATTCCCTCTTGGCCTGCCATCTTTGTAGATGGCTTTGGATAATGGATTGTAAGTGTTTTTGTTAAATAATACGCAGTGTGTTAACCAAAGTCATTCGACTATCAGGTTTGGTAAAAAATAAATGTCAATGCATACTGAAGAGCAGGGTTCATCGCTGGATACAGTAAAGCTCATTGTTTCTCTCGCACTCCTGTTCTCAGGGAGTGCTGCCTTTTACTATTTTGAGAGTTGGCAAGGTCAGCCGGTTTCTTTGTTGCTGCGTGTGCTGGGTTTATTGCTGGTTGTTGGTGTGGCGGTCGCTGTTGCGCTGTCCAGTTTGTCCGGTAAGCGCTTGCTGGGCTTTATGAAGGATTCACGTCTCGAAGTCCGTAAGATGGTGTGGCCGACTCGTGCTGAAACGTTGCAGACCACCTTGATGGTAATGGTCATTGTTTTGATCTTGTCTATCTTCCTCTGGGGTGTCGATTCCCTGCTGGGTTGGGGCGTTAGAAGTCTGCTCGGTGGGGGGGGTGTCTGATGGCAATGCGTTGGTATGTGGTTCAAGCTTATTCTGCTTTTGAAAACCAAGTTAAGCGCTCACTTGAAGAGCGCATTGTGCGTTTTGGTTTGCAAAGTTTTTTTGGTCGTGTGTTAGTGCCCGTTGAAGAAGTTGTGGAAATGCGCGATGGTCAAAAACGCAAAAGTGAGCGTAAGTTTTTTCCCGGCTACGTGTTAGTTGAAATGGAAATGAACGATGAAACGTGGCACATGGTGAAGGAAACACCAAAGGTGTTAGGTTTCATTGGTGGTAAGGCAGACAGGCCTGCGCCGATTACACAGAAAGAAGTTAATAACATTATGCGTCGTGTTGAAGAGGGTGCTGAAAAGCCGCGCCCGAAAGTCCTCTTTGATGCAGGTGAAGTTGTACGTGTTACTGATGGGCCATTTAAAGACTTCAACGGCGTGGTCGAAGAAGTCAATTACGAAAAGAGCCGCTTGTTGGTTGCAGTGCAAATTTTTGGTCGCTCAACGCCCGTTGAGTTGGAGTTCTATCAGGTCGAAAAAGCCTGATCAGATAATTAGGGGAGCCGTCAGGCGTTATTACCCATTTATAGGAAAGTATCATGGCAAAGAAAGTCGTCGCTTTTATCAAGCTACAAGTTCCGGCTGGTAAAGCAAACCCAAGCCCACCTATCGGTCCTGCACTGGGGCAACGCGGTCTGAACATCATGGAGTTCTGCAAAGCATTCAATGCTGCGACCCAGAACCTTGAAGTCGGTCTGCCTACCCCTGTCGTTATTACGGCGTACAGCGACAAGAGCTTTACGTTTGTAATGAAAACCACGCCAGCTTCTATTTTATTGAAGAAAGCTGCGGGTATCAAATCTGGTAGTGCTAAGCCGAACAGCAACAAAGTGGGTAAAGTCACCGTTGCACAGTTGGAAGAAATTGCTAAAGCCAAAACCCCAGACTTGACAGCAGCTAGCATGGACGCGGCAATCCGTACCATCGCAGGCACTGCTCGTAGCATGGGTCTTGAAGTGGAGGGCATGTAAGATGGCAAAGTTGACTAAACGCCAAAAAGCGATTGCTGAGAAAATCGACCGCACCAAGTCTTACGGTATTGCCGATGCGCTGGACACCCTGAAATCTCTGCCACGTGCAAAGTTTTTAGAAAGCGTTGATGTGAGCGTCAATCTCGGTGTTGACCCGCGTAAATCTGATCAAGTGGTGCGTGGCTCTACTGTATTGCCAAACGGCAACGGTAAGACCGTTCGCGTTGCAGTATTTGCACAGGGTGCAAACGCTGAAGCAGCAATGGCTGCCGGGGCTGATATTGTGGGTTTCGATGATTTGGCTGCTGAAGTCAAAGCGGGCAAGATGGATTTCGATGTGGTTATTGCCAGTCCAGATGCCATGCGTGTGGTGGGTCAATTGGGTCAAATCCTCGGTCCACGTGGTTTGATGCCTAACCCTAAGGTTGGCACAGTCACACCAGACGTTGCTGGAGCGGTGCGTAATGCTAAAGCAGGTCAGGTGCGTTACCGTACTGACAAAGCCGGTATCATCCATTGCTCCGTTGGCAATGTTGATTTCGATACTGACAAGCTGGTTGGTAATATTAATGCCTTGTTGGCGGATTTGGTGAAAATGAAACCATCCACTTCCAAAGGTGTTTACCTGAAGAAGGTTTCTGTATCCACTACGATGGGTGCTGGTTTGACGGTCGATAATTCATCGCTGTCTTACTAATCGAATTGGGACGATTGTGACCGTCCCTTTCTCTGGCTTCCACGGATGGAAGCTGCCGCAAGGCAAAAAGATATACAGGATGTATGTCGTCAAAGACCGCAGGTGTTTTTTGAAAGCTTAATGGTTCTACATCTAATGTAGAGAACCTGCGCAGATGGCGTTACCCGAGTCAGTAAGATGGTTTGGGACGCTGTTTCCTTCGCAAGCCGGGATTCCGGCAAGTGATCGATAAATGGTGGATTATCCGCCAAACCAGGAGTAGATAACGTGGCATTAACACTGCAAGAGAAAAAAGAGATTGTCTCTGAAGTGGCCGCAGTTGCTGCAAGTGCTTATTCTGCGGTGGCTGCTGAGTACCGTGGATTGACCGTAGCTCAACTCACTACGTTGCGTCAAAACGCACGTAAAAATGGGGTGTACCTGCGTGTTGTGAAGAATAATCTGGCGCGAATCGCTGTTAAAGGTACTGCTTTCGAGTGTATCCAAGACGGTTTGGTTGGTCCGTTGGTGTTGGCGTTTTCTCAGGAAGACCCGGGCTCAGCGGCACGCCTGATTAAAGACTTCAAGAAAGACAAAGCCCATGACAAGATGGAAGTAAAGTTCGTCGCTATCGACGGTGCTATGCTCCCCGCTTCTGAATTGGATCGTCTGGCGAAATTGCCAACTCGCGATCAGGCACTGGCCACCTTGGCTGCTGTCCTGCGTGCACCGTTGGATAAATTCGCTCGCACTCTTGCTGCGTTGCGTGACCAAAAAGCTGAAGCCGCTGGCATTAGCTTAGATTGATTACTGATTTAGGTTTTGGAGAAACAAAATGGCTTGTACTAAAGAAGATATGTTGGAAACGTTTGCCAACATGACGGTAACTGAAATCGTTGACTTGATTTCAGCGATTGAAGCGAAATTTGGCGTAACAGCAGCGGTTGCTGTTGCTGCTGGTCCTGCTGCTGGTGGTGAAGCTGCTGCTGCTGCGGTTGAAGAGCAAACTGAATTCAACGTTGTGATGACTAGCTTTGGCGCTAACAAAATCAACGTTATTAAGGTTGTCCGTGGCGCAACCGGTCTGGGCTTGAAAGAAGCGAAAGACATGGTTGAAGGTGTTCCTTCCGTTGTGAAGGAAGCTGCAAGCAAGGAAGATGCAGAAAAGCTGAAGAAAGAACTGGAAGAAGCAGGCGCAACTGTTGAACTCAAGTAAGATTGAGGGAGAGCGTGTTGCGTAGCAATTAGTTCTTACATACCTTGTAGGCTGGCAGTGCATAAGTACTGTCGGCCTTTTCTCGCTTATTAAAGCGAGTGAAAAATCCGGCAGTTGTTGTGAGCCGGGGTTCTGATTCCAGAGAGGAAAGACGATGGGACTGAGTTATACCGAAAAGAAACGGATCCGCAAAGACTTTGGGAAACGGCCACAGATACTGGAAGTGCCTGACCTGCTTACCATTCAGTTAGACTCCTATCGACATTTCCTGCAATTGGAAAAGCCAGTCGCAGAGCGCCGAGATGTTGGTTTGCACGCGGCTTTTTCCTCGGTATTCCCGATTATCAGCTACAACAATTATGTTGCGCTGGAGTATGTTGATTATCGTTTGGCGGAACCTGTGTTTGATGTGCAGGAATGCCAGTTGCGCGGGTTGACGTTTGCTACGTCGCTGCGTGTTAAATTGCGTTTAGTCATTTATGACAAAGATGCGCCTGCGGATGCCAAGGTGGTTAAAGCCATTAAAGAGCAGGACGTTTATCTGGGCGAATTGCCCTTGATGACGGATAAAGGCACATTCATTATTAACGGAACTGAGCGTGTTATCGTTTCTCAGTTGCACCGTTCTCCGGGTGTATTCTTCGAGCATGATAAGGGTAAGTCAAATTCCGCTGGCAAGTTATTGCACAGTGCGCGGGTGATTCCTTACCGTGGTTCATGGCTTGATTTCGAGTTCGACCCTAAAGATTCTATTTTTGTACGTATTGACCGTCGCCGTAAATTGCCTGCAACGATTTTACTGCGAGCTTTGGGTATGCAGAATGAAGATATTTTGGATGTTTTCTTTGATAAGACGGCAGTGCATTTAAGCGATAGCAGTGTTGAAATGGAACTGGTGCCTGAGCGTTTGCGTGGTGATTTGGCTTCATTTGATATCATGTTGGATGGTCAGGTACTGGTGGAGACAGGGCGTCGTATTACGGCTAAGCACATCCGTCAGTTGGAAAAGTCTGGCATGAACAAGTTAGTCGTGCCTAGCGAATACATGACGGGTGCGGGTAGTGTACCCGGCAAAATTTTAGCGCATAACATTATTGATGCTTCTACAGGTGAGTTGTTGGCATCGGCCAATGATGAATTGACTCCTGCGCTTTTGGAAAAATTACGCGACAATGATATTAAGTCGTTTAATATCCTCTACACCAATGATTTGGATCGTGGACCGTTTGTTTCGAATACACTGAGGATTGATCCTAGCAGCAGCCAGTTGGAAGCGCAGGTTGAAATCTATCGGATGATGCGCCCCGGCGAACCGCCAACGAAAGAAGCCGCTGAGAACTTGTTCAATAACCTGTTCTTCGTTGACGACCGTTATGATTTGTCTGCGGTAGGGCGGATGAAGTTTAACCGTCGTTTGGGACGTGAAGAAGCGACTGGTTCTGGTGTATTGGATCAGAATGATATTCTGGATGTACTGAAAAAGCTGATCGACATTCGTGACGGTCGTGATGACGTGGATGATATTGACCATCTTGGCAACCGTCGGGTGCGTAGCGTTGGTGAGATGGCAGAAAACGCCTTCCGTGTCGGCTTGGTACGGGTTGAGCGTGCGGTCAAAGAACGTTTGACGATGGCAGAAAGTGAAGGCTTGATGCCGCAAGAGTTGGTGAATTCCAAGCCGGTTTCGGCGGCAATTAAAGAGTTCTTCGGTTCTAGCCAATTGTCCCAGTTCATGGATCAAAACAACCCGCTGTCGGAAGTGACTCATAAGCGCCGTATTTCTGCATTAGGACCGGGTGGTTTGACCCGTGAACGTGCAGGCTTTGAGGTGCGTGACGTACATCCAACGCATTACGGTCGGGTTTGCCCAATCGAAACGCCGGAAGGTCCTAATATCGGCTTGATCAACTCGTTGGCGGTGTACGCACGTACCAATGATTACGGCTTTTTAGAAACGCCTTACCGTAAGGTAATTGACAATAAGCCGACTATGCAGATTGACTACCTGTCAGCGATTGAGGAATCCAACTACGTTATCGCGCAGGCGAGCGCAGAACTGGATGCAGAGGGTCGCTTGTCAGACGAATTTGTTTCTTGCCGTCATCGTAATGAATTTACCTTGAAGCAAGCGAGCGAAGTTCAGTATATGGACGTATCGCCAAAGCAGATCGTTTCAGTTGCCGCATCCTTGATTCCGTTTTTGGAACACGATGATGCGAACCGCGCATTGATGGGTTCCAACATGCAACGTCAGGCTGTGCCTTGTTTGCGTGCTGATAAGCCGTTGTCCGGTACGGGCATGGAGCGCGCGGTAGCGCAAGACTCCGGTTCAGCCATTTCAGCACGTCGTGGCGGTATCATTGACTCTGTGGACGCAGGGCGTGTGGTTGTCCGCGTGAATGACGATGAAGCTGACGAAGCGCGTGGCGGTGTCGATATTTACAACTTGATCAAGTACACCCGCTCCAACCAAAACACCTGCATTAACCAACGCCCGATTGTCAAAGTTGGCGACGTAATTGCACGTGGTGACGTGTTGGCAGATGGTTCATCCACTGACTTGGGTGAGTTGGCGTTAGGGCAGAATATGTTCATCGCCTTCATGCCTTGGAACGGTTACAACTACGAAGACTCGATTTTGTTGTCTGAGCGCGTGGTTGATGAAGACCGTTATACCTCCATTCACATCGAAGAAATGGTCTGTTTAGCACGTGATACCAAGCTGGGGCCAGAAGAGATCACGGCGGATATTCCGAATGTGAGTGAAAGCCTGCTGGCAAAATTGGATGAGTGCGGCATTATTCATGTCGGCGCGGAAGTAAAGCCCGGCGATATTCTGGTGGGTAAGGTGACGCCTAAGGGTGAAAGCCAATTAACCCCGGAAGAAAAATTGTTGCGGGCTATCTTTGGTGAGAAAGCGTCTGACGTAAAAGATACCTCCCTGCGGGTGTCAACTGGCATGACCGGTACGGTTATCGACGTGCGCGTGTTTACCCGTGATGGGGTTGAGCGTGATGCGCGTGCCTTGGCGATTCAGGAAGAAGATCTGAAGAAAGTCCGTAAAGACTTGCGTGACGAACTGCGTATTTACGAGGCGGATATTTTTGACCGTTTTGCAAAACTGGTGATTGGTAAA
Source organism: uncultured Thiothrix sp. (assembly GCA_964420315.1). Lineage (GTDB taxonomy): Bacteria > Pseudomonadota > Gammaproteobacteria > Thiotrichales > Thiotrichaceae > Thiothrix. The sequence continues at coordinate 13,437 of CAYQTB010000010.1, forward strand.
GAGGCTATTGGTGGTCCCAATCGCTTAACGTCTGGTACAGTTGTGACTGAATCTTACCTGCATAATTTGGAGAGAAAGGATTGGTTTGCTATCCGTATGCAAGACGAGGAGGTGAATACCCAACTCGAATCGCTATCCCACCAGATTGAGGAGAAGAAAAAGCACTACGAAACCCGTTTGCACAAGCAACGTGACAAGCTTATGGCAGGCGATGATCTCGCGCCGGGTGTGCTGAAAATGGTTAAGGTGTACATCGCGGTGAAACGCCGGATGCAGCCGGGTGATAAAATGGCGGGTCGTCACGGTAACAAGGGTGTGGTTTCACGCATTGTACCGGTCGAAGACATGCCATTCCTCGCTAATGGTCAAACCGTTGACATCGTACTGAACCCATTGGGTGTTCCATCCCGCATGAACGTTGGTCAGGTCTTGGAAACCCACTTAGGTTGGGCAGCTAAAGGCTTGGGCGAAAAGATTGCGCGAATGATCGACACCAAAGCGAAAGTTGATGAACTGCGCCAATTCATTAGTGAAGTATATGCAACCGGTGGTAATCCCAACCAAAACGAAATAGTCGCTGATTTGACCGATGATGAGGTCGTCAACTTGGCAAACAATCTGCGCAAAGGTGTGCCAATGGCGACGCAGGTGTTTGACGGTGCGGATGAATCTGAAATCAAGGCTATGTTGCGCTTGGCAGATTTGCCAGAAAGTGGGCAAACGCAATTGTGTGACGGGCGTACCGGCGATGTATTTGAGCGTAAAGTAACCGTAGGTTACATGCACATGCTCAAACTCAATCACTTGGTTGATGACAAAATGCACGCACGTTCTACCGGACCGTACAGTCTTGTAACGCAACAGCCATTGGGTGGTAAAGCACAATTTGGTGGTCAACGTTTCGGGGAGATGGAGGTATGGGCGCTGGAAGCTTATGGTGCGGCTTACACTTTGCAGGAAATGCTCACCGTGAAGTCGGATGATGTGAATGGTCGTAACAAGATGTATAAAAATATTGTGGATGGTGATCACTTCATGGAAGCCAGTATGCCTGAGTCCTTTAATGTATTAATGAAGGAAATCCGCTCGCTGGGTCTGAATATCGAACTGGAACGTGATTAACACAGGATGGATTGGCGATGAAAGATTTATTGAATTTCCACAAGAAAGAACAGGAAACCCAAGACTTTGATGCAATCAAGGTTGGTTTGGCCTCTCCTGAAGTTATCCGTTCATGGTCGTTTGGCGAAGTTAAAAAGCCTGAAACCATTAACTACCGGACGTTTAAGCCGGAACGTGACGGTTTGTTCTGCGCCAAAATTTTCGGGCCAGTCAAAGACTATGAGTGTTTGTGCGGTAAATACAAGCGTTTGAAACACCGTGGCGTCGTGTGCGAAAAATGCGGCGTTGAAGTCACTCAGACCAAGGTGCGCCGTGAGCGCATGGGTCATATTGATCTTGCCAGCCCGGTTGCTCACATCTGGTTTCTGAAATCATTGCCATCCCGCATCGGTTTATTGTTGGATATGACGTTGCGGGATATTGAACGCATTTTGTATTTCGAGACCTTTGTGGTCACTGAGCCGGGCATTACGACGCTGGATCGCGGTCAATTGCTCAGCGATGAAGCCTATCTGGAGGCTATTGAGGAGTTCGGTGATGAATTTGAAGCCAGCATGGGCGCAGAAGCAATTTTAGAGTTGCTGCGTTCAATCGACCTCAAAGATGAAGTCGCCAAAATGCGCGAAGAGATTGGTGAGACCGGTTCTGAAACCAAACTCAAGCGTTTAGGCAAGCGTCTGAAACTGATGGAATCCTTTATCAGCTCCGGCAATAGGCCTGAGTGGATGATTATGACCGTGCTGCCGGTATTGCCGCCGGATCTGCGTCCGCTTGTGCCATTAGATGGTGGTCGTTTTGCGACTTCCGACTTAAACGATTTGTACCGCCGCGTTATCAACCGTAATAACCGTTTGAAGCGTTTGTTGGAGTTGAATGCACCCGACATTATCGTGCGCAATGAAAAGCGTATGCTGCAAGAGTCTGTGGATGCGCTGCTTGACAACGGTCGCCGTGGTCGTGCCATTACGGGTTCTAACAAGCGTCCATTGAAGTCCTTGTCCGACATGATCAAGGGTAAGCAGGGGCGTTTCCGTCAGAACTTGTTAGGCAAGCGGGTCGACTATTCTGGTCGTTCGGTTATCGTGACCGGTCCTTACCTGCGTCTGCATCAATGTGGTCTGCCTAAGAAAATGGCACTGGAGTTGTTCAAGCCGTTCATTTTTGGCAAGCTGCAACGTCGCGGTCTGGCAACCACCATCAAGGCGGCTAAAAAGCTGGTTGAGCGTGAGACCGCAGAGGTCTGGGATATCTTGGCTGAAGTGATTCGTGAGCACCCGGTTATGCTGAACCGTGCGCCAACCCTGCACCGTTTGGGGATTCAAGCATTTGAACCGCTGCTGATCGAAGGTAAGGCGATTCAGTTGCATCCATTGGTGTGCTCAGCGTTCAATGCGGACTTCGACGGGGACCAAATGGCGGTACACGTACCGCTGTCACTGGAAGCCCAGTTGGAAGCACGCACCCTGATGATGGCGACCAATAACGTTCTGTCACCTGCGAACGGTGAGCCGATCATCGTGCCATCGCAAGACATTGTGTTGGGGTTGTATTACATGACCCGTGACGCTATTAATGCGAAAGGCGAGGGCATGATTTTTGCTGATCCTTTGGAGGTGCAACGTGCTTACGATACTGGCAATGTGTCACTTCACGCAAAAGTTAAAGTGCGGATTAGCGATAGCATTAAGGACGAAGACGGTGAACTCATCAAGCGTACCCGTGTGCTGGATACCACGGTTGGGCGTGCGTTGCTGACCAGCATCATGCCGGAAGGCTTGCCATTTGAATTGTTCAATATCGTGTTGAAGAAAAAAGCGATTTCCAAGCTGATCAATGAGGCTTACCGTCGGGTTGGTTTGAAGGCCTCCGTCGTGTTTGCTGACCAATTGATGTATACCGGCTACCGTTACGCGACTCGTGCAGGGGTTTCTTTCTGTGCGGATGATATGATGATCCCCGAAAAGAAAGCTGCTTTGTTGGCAGAAGCCGAAGATGCGGTACTGGAAATTCAGAAGCAATTCTCCAGCGGTTTAGTGACGCAGGGCGAACGTTACAACAAGGTTGTCGATATCTGGGCCAGCACCAATGAAAAGGTCGCCAAGGCGATGATGGAGAAAATTGGTAAGCAAGAAGTCGTTGATGCAGATGGTAATACCGTCATGCAGGAATCTTTCAACTCCATCTACATGATGGCGGATTCCGGGGCGCGGGGTTCTGCGGCGCAGATTCGTCAGTTGGCTGGGATGCGGGGTTTGATGGCAAAACCAGACGGTTCCATCATTGAAACGCCGATTACCTCGAACTTCCGTGAAGGCTTGAACGTCCTCCAATACTTTATCTCGACGCATGGTGCGCGAAAAGGCTTAGCGGATACAGCGCTGAAAACCGCGAACTCCGGTTATCTGACGCGACGTCTGGTCGACGTGGCGCAAGATATGGTGGTCACGATTGATGATTGCGGTACCACGCAAGGCATTAAAATGCGTCCCATCATCGAAGGCGGTGATGTGGTAGAAGCGTTGGCAGAACGTGTCTTGGGTCGTGTGGTAGCGCAAGATGTTACCCGTGGTGATGAAATTTTGATTCCTGCTGGTACATTCCTCGACGAGGCGTGGGTGAAGCAAATTGATGCGCTTGCTGTGGATGAAATTGTGGTGCGTTCGGCCATTACCTGTGAAACCCGCTATGGCGTATGTGCGAAGTGCTACGGTCGTGACCTTGCCCGCGGACACATTGTGAACAAGGGCGAGGCTGTCGGGGTTATTGCGGCGCAATCCATCGGTGAACCGGGTACTCAGTTGACCATGCGTACCTTCCACATCGGGGGGGCAGCGAGCCGGTCTGCGGCAGAAAGCAGCATCGTGGTTAAGTCCAGCGGTCAGGTGCATTTACTCAACGTGAAAACGGTGCGTAATAAAGACGGCAAATTGGTGGTGGTATCGCGTTCCGGTGAACTGGGTGTGGTCGATGAGAATGGGCGTGATAAGGAACGTTACAAGCTGACTTATGGTGCTCTATTGTCGATTGATCAATACGACAAAGTGGTGGCTGGTCAAGAGGTGGCAACGTGGGATCCGCATACCCACCCGATTATTTCCGAGGTGGCAGGGCAGGTCAGTTTCAGTGATTTTATTGATAACGTCACGGTGCAGACTAAAGTGGATGAAATCACGGGCTTGTCTTCCATTGAGGTGATGGATCCTAAAAACCGCCCTGCTGCGGGTCGCGAATTGCGCCCAACCGTGCGTTTGCTGGATGAGCGCGGTGATAGTGTGTTCTTTGAAGGCACGAAGATTCCGGTTCAATACCCATTGCCTGCTGGCGCAATCGTTAGCTCCACCAGTGGTGCAACCGTGCAGGTCGGTGAGGTTGTGGCACGTTTGCCGCAAGCATCGTCTAAGACTCGTGACATCACAGGTGGTTTGCCGCGGGTCGCGGATTTGTTTGAAGCGCGTAAGCCGAAAGATGGAGCGATTCTGGCGGAAAAAACCGGCACAATCTCCTTCGGTAAAGAAACCAAGGGCAAACAGCGTGTCATTATCACCGGCGAAGACGGCGAGCATTATGAAGAGCTGATTCCAAAGTGGCGTAATTTGGATGTGTTCGAGGGGGAAAAGCTCAACCGTGGTGAGGTCATCGCCGACGGTGAGCCAAACCCGCACGACATCTTGCGCTTGTTAGGTGCGGCTGCATTGGCAGAATACCAAGCTAGGGAAATTCAGGCCGTTTACCGCCTGCAAGGGGTAAAAATCAACGACAAGCACATTGAAGTCATTGTGCGTCAAATGATGCGTAAGGTCGAGGTGGTTGATCCTGGCGATAGCAAGTTCTTGCGTGGTGAGCAGATCGACTACTGGCGTGTGGTGGAAGAAAATAAGCGCCTCGATAAAGAAGGTAAGCTCAAAATCGTCTACGAGCGGCTGCTAATGGGTATCACCAAGGCATCCTTGGTCACTGACTCTTTCGTGTCGGCAGCGTCCTTCCAAGAGACCACGCGGGTTCTGACTGAGGCTGCGGTACGTGGTGCGCGTGATGAGTTGCGTGGCTTGAAAGAAAACGTCATCGTGGGGCGCTTGATTCCGGCTGGTACAGGTTTAGCTTACCATGATGACCGTCGCAGTCAACGCAATGAGTTTGCTTACGAAAAGCCAGCATCAATGGAAACTATTAGTTTCGGTGAGCCGCTGGATATGGGTTCGGACGATTAATCGCAGTTGAAGAGTTAACAATCGGGAAAACTTCCTTGACAGGAGGTCTCCCAATCCCTAAAATCTGGCGTCCTCAAACAGACCGATTTTCGGTCTGTTGTTTTTATGGGGACAAGGCAAGCCAAGCAACTTCCCCGTGATTCCAGGAGACAATTTCAGGATATGGCAACAGTAAACCAGTTGGTGCGTAAGCCGCGCCAGAGCAAAGTAGAGAAAAGCAAGGTGCCAGCGCTAGAGGCTTGTCCACAGCGCCGTGGTGTTTGCACCCGTGTTTATACAACCACGCCAAAGAAGCCAAACTCCGCTATGCGTAAGGTTGCTCGTGTGCGTTTAACCAATGGTTTTGAAGTCACCAGTTACATTGGTGGTGAAGGTCATAACCTTCAGGAACACTCGGTTGTGCTGATTCGCGGCGGTCGTGTTAAAGACTTGCCGGGTGTCCGTTATCATACTGTTCGCGGTAGTCTGGATACACAGGGTGTTAAAAACCGTAAGCAGGCTCGTTCCAAGTACGGCGCTAAGCGTCCCAAGAAGTAATTCACAGGTGATATGAATCATGCCTAGAAGAAGAGAAGTCCCCAAGCGTGTCGTGCTGCCCGATCCCAAGTTTGGAAGCCAATTGCTGACCAAGTTCATGAATGCCATCATGCAAGATGGTAAGAAATCCGCTGCTGAAAAAATTATTTACGGTGCGTTGACTGAGATTGCTGGCAAGAAAGGCGGCGACGGTATTGAGGTGCTGGAATATGCACTGGATAACGTCCGTCCTGCGGTGGAGGTTAAATCACGCCGTGTGGGTGGTGCAACTTACCAAGTGCCGGTTGAAGTGCGTCCTTCGCGTCAAAATGCGCTCGCTATGCGTTGGTTGATTGATGCGGCTCGCAAGCGTGGTGAGAAGTCCATGGCGCGTAAGCTGGCAGGTGAATTGATGGATGCTTCTGAAAAGCGTGGTACTGCGGTGAAGAAGCGTGAAGACGTGCATCGCATGGCAGAGGCTAACAAGGCCTTCGCGCATTTCCGCTGGTAATGTGAAAAGAGTGACCATCCGTGGCGCGTAGCACCCCAATTGAGCAGTACCGTAATATCGGCATCATGGCGCACATTGATGCGGGTAAGACCACTGCCACTGAGCGCATTCTGTTTTATACGGGTGTGTCTCACAAAATTGGGGAAGTGCATGATGGCGCTGCGACTATGGACTGGATGGAGCAGGAGCGCGAGCGTGGTATTACGATTACCTCCGCTGCTACCACGTGTTTCTGGTCGGGAATGGATAAGCAGTTTCCGCTGCATCGTATAAATATAATTGACACGCCAGGGCACGTTGACTTCACCATTGAGGTGGAGCGTTCATTGCGGGTGCTGGATGGTGCGATGTTTGTGTTGTGTGCCGTTGGTGGGGTGCAGCCGCAGTCGGAAACAGTATGGCGGCAGGCGAATAAGTATCATGTGCCACGTATGGCTTTCGTCAATAAGATGGATCGTTCCGGTGCAAACTTCCTGCGCGTGTATGAGCAGTTGAAGGCTAAGCTGAACGCTAATCCGATACCGTTGCAATTGCCGATTGGTGCAGAAGAAGGCTTTGTAGGCGTTGTTGATCTGATTCGCATGAAAGCCATTATGTGGGATGAGGCGGATAAGGGTGTTACCTATGAGGCTGTTGATATTCCGGCTGATATGGTGGTTGCTTGTCAGGCGTGGCGCGAAAAGATGGTGGAGGCGGCTGCCGAAGCCGATGATGTGTTGATGAATAAATACCTTGAAGAAGGTGATTTGTCGACTGAAGAAATTATTGCTGGCTTGCGTAAGCGCACCATCGGTCTTGAAATTGTGCCGATGACGTGTGGTTCTGCCTTTAAGAATAAAGGTATTCAGGCTGCGCTGGATAAGATCGTGGAGCTTATGCCTTCGCCGTTGGATGTGCCGGCTATTAAGGGGTATCTTGATGACAAGAATGAAGCCGAGGCTGAGCGTCATGCGAGCGACGATGAGCCTTTTGCTGCATTGGCTTTCAAGATCGCGACTGACCCGTTCGTGGGGACGTTGACGTTCTTCCGGGTATATTCTGGCGTGTTGACGTCGCAAAGTGCTGTCTACAATCCTGTTAAGGGTAAGCGCGAGCGTATTGGGCGTTTAGTGCAAATGCACTCTAACGCGCGTGAGGACATTGATGAGGTGCGTGCGGGCGATATTGCTGCGGCCGTCGGTTTGAAAGATGTGACAACCGGTGATACTTTGTGTGACATGAACCGCGTCATTACTCTGGAGAAGATGGATTTTCCTGAGCCGGTTATTGCGGTGGCAGTTGAGCCAAAGTCTAAGGCTGACCAAGAACGTATGGGTGTTGCCCTGAGTAAGCTGGCGCAAGAAGACCCTTCTTTCCGTGTGCGTACTGACGAAGAGACCGGTCAAACCATTATCGCTGGCATGGGCGAGTTGCACTTGGAAATCATCGTGGATCGGATGCTGCGTGAGTTCAAGGTCAATTGCAACGTGGGTGCGCCACAAGTGGCTTACCGCGAAACCATCCGCAAAACGGTCGAGGTTGAAGGTAAATTTGTGCGTCAGTCCGGTGGGCGCGGGCAATATGGTCACGTCTGGCTGCGTCTTGAGCCACTCAGTGAGGCAGAAGGCTATAAGTTTGAAAATGCCTTGGTGGGTGGGGTTGTGCCGAAAGAATTCGTGCCAGCCGTCGACAAGGGCGTGCAAGAACAAATGGGTAACGGCGTATTGGTCGGATTCCCGCTGGTCGATATGAAGGTCACCATTTTTGATGGTTCTTATCATGATGTTGATTCCAGCGAAATGGCATTCAAGATTGCAGGCTCTATGGCTCTCCGTCAGGGCGTTATGGAAGCTGCACCGGTTTTGCTTGAGCCAATCATGAAAGTTGACGTGACTACGCCTGAAGAGTATACGGGCGATGTTATCGGTGATTTGAACCGGCGTCGTGGTGTCATCCAGGGTATGAATGAGGAAAGCGGCAGTCTAGTGGTGCGAGCAGAAGTGCCATTGGGTGAAATGTTTGGTTATGCAACGGACTTACGTTCTGCTACCCAAGGTCGTGCTGCTTACAGCATGGAGTTCGTGCGCTATGCAGACGCACCTGCTGCGGTAACGCAAGCGGTGATAAAAAAAGTGAAAGGTGAATAGCGATGCCTTATGAGTATCGGTGCTGTTTGCATTTGAAATGAAAGACGGTCTGCGTTTTGCAATCCGTGAAGGTGTTGCCACTGTCGGCACCGATGTTGTTGCTAAAATTATTGAGTAATAGTTATGTCTGATCAAAGAATCCGTATTCGCCTGAAAGCATTCGATCACCGTCTGATTGACCGTTCTGCGACTGAAATCGTTGAAACGGCCAAACGTACTGGTGCGCGTGTTAAAGGGCCAATCCCTTTGCCAACACGCGTAGAGCGTTACACTGTTCTGGTTTCGCCGCATGTCGATAAGGATGCGCGTGACCAGTATGAGATCCGCACTTACAAGCGGCTGATGGATATTATTGATCCGACTGATAAGACTGTTGATGCTCTGATGAAGCTGGATTTGGCGGCGGGCGTTGACGTACAAATCAAGCTTAACTGATTTGTAAAAAAAGACTTAACGGCAGAGATTTTTCTGCTATAATGCGCGGCTTTCCACGGCTCGACCTAGGTCGAGCCGAGTTTTTCTAAAAGACAGAATGAAAGTTGCTCGGTGTGAGTAATTTGAAGAGGTATGCAAATGGCTATCGGTCTGCTGGGTCGCAAAGTAGGTATGACCCGGATATACGGTGAAGATGGAGGTTCAACCCCCGTCACTGTGCTTGAGATTGCGGCGAACCGTGTATCACAAGTCAAGACGGTAGATACAGATGGCTACAATGCCGTCCAGTTGTCTACAGGTGAGAAGAAGTCTTCCCGCGTTTCCAAATCGGAAGCTGGTCATTTTGCCAAGGCGAGTGTGCCTGCTGGTACTTGTGTTCGTGAGTCGCGCGTTGATGATGTGTCAGGTTACGAACTGGGTGCTGAACTTGCGGTTAGCATGTTTGAAGCAGGTCAGATGGTTGATGTGACTGGCACGAGCAAAGGTAAAGGTTTCGCTGGTGTGCTGAAGCGTCACCATTTTGCAGGTCAAGACCGCACACACGGTAACTCTTTGTCGCACCGGGTTCCGGGTTCCATTGGTCAGAACCAAACGCCAGGTCGGGTATTTCCGGGCAAGAAAATGGCTGGTCATATGGGTGCTGTGCAGCGTACTGCCCAAAATCTGGAAGTGGTGCGTGTAGACACTGAACGCAATCTGTTGCTGGTTAAGGGTGCTGTTCCTGGCGCTACTAACGGTAATGTGGTTGTCAAGCTGTCGGTCAAGGCATAAAGGTGGCGGCAATGGAATTACAGATTGCAAATGGTGGGTCAGTCGCGGTAAGCGATGAGATTTTTGCACGCGAATTTAATGAGGGTTTGGTGCATCAGGCGGTTGTTGCTTATATGGCTGCAGGTCGTGCTGGTACTAAAGCACAGAAGACCCGTTCCGATGTAAGCGGTGGTGGCTCTAAGCCATTCAAGCAAAAAGGTACTGGTCGTGCTCGTGCGGGTAGTATCCGTAGTCCACTGTGGCGCACAGGCGGCAAATCTTTCGCGGCTCGTCCCCGTAACTTTGCGCAAAAGTTGAACAAGAAAATGTACCGCGCTGCAATGCGGGCAATTTTCTCTGAGCTGTTGCGCCAGGACCGTTTTTTGGTGGTGGATTCTTTTAATATTGAAGAGCCTAAAACCAAGTTAATGCTGGCAAAGCTGAAAGAGTATGGCTCTAATGATGTGTTGCTAGTATCTGATGTAGATGATGTCAATGTGCTGCTATCTGCCCGTAACATCCCTCACTGTGAAGTCACTACTGTCGCTGGGTTGAATCCAGTGAGTTTGGTAGGTCATCAAAAAGTTGTGGTGACAACTGGTGCGGTAAGCAAAATTCAGGAGTGGCTGGCATGAGTGTGGAGCGTCTCTATCATGTTTTGGTTGCGCCGCGTGTAACAGAAAAAACTGTTCGTGCTTCTGAAAAGGCAAACCAGTATGTGTTTAAGGTTGCTAAAGCGGCAACTAAGCAAGAAATCAAGGATGCTGTCGAGACTTTATTTGAAGTCAAGGTTGATCAGGTTCGCACTATCAACGTAAAAGGTAAGCAAAAAAACTTCGGGCATCGCGCCGGTAATCGTAGCGATTGGAAAAAGGCTTATGTGAGCCTGTCCGAAGGTTTTTCTTTGGATGCGGCAGCAGAATAAGGCAAGGGTGAATCATGGCAGTCGTTAAGGCAAAACCAACCTCCCCAGGGCGTCGCTTCCAGGTTAAGGTTGTTAATAAGGAATTACACAAGGGTGCGCCTTGTAAGAACCTGTTAGAAAATAAGCGCAAGAGTGGTGGTCGTAACAACACCGGCCGTATTACTACCCGTCATGTGGGTGGTGGTCATCGTCAGCACTATCGTCTTGTTGATTTTAAGCGTCGTAAAGATGATATTCCGGCGCGTGTTGAGCACTTAGAGTATGACCCAAACCGCAGTGCAAATATTGCATTGTTGTTGTACGCCGATGGTGAGCGTCGCTATATTATCGCCCCGAAAGGTTTGAGCGCGGGTGCTGAGGTTGTTTCTGGTATTCATGCGCCGATTGCCACGGGTAACTGCTTGCCAATGCGTAACATCCCAGTGGGTACGGTTGTTCATTGCATCGAAATGAAAGTTGGTAAAGGTGCACAATTGGCGCGTAGTGCTGGTGCTTCCGTGCAGTTGATCGCTCGTGAAGGTGCGTATGCCACTATCCGTCTGCGTTCAGGTGAGATGCGCAAGGTTCCTATCGACTGCCGCGCCACGATTGGCGAGGTTGGTAACTCTGAACATGCATTGATTAAGTTGGGCAAGGCTGGTGCAAAGCGCTGGCGCGGTGTTCGCCCGACTGTTCGTGGTGTGGTTATGAACCCGGTAGACCATCCACACGGTGGTGGCGAAGGTCGTACCTCTGGTGGTCGTCACCCTGTTACACCTTGGGGTGTTCCAACCAAGGGTTACAAGACTCGTAGCAACAAGCGCACTGACAATATGATTGTCCGTCGCCGGAACAAGAAGTAAGAGGATTAAACAGTGCCACGTTCACTCAAAAAAGGTCCTTTCGTTGACCATCACCTGATGAAAAAGATCGAAACTGCTAAAGCGGCTAATGATCGTCGTCCAATCAAAACTTGGTCGCGCCGTTCTATGATCCTGCCAGAATTTATTGGCTTGACTGTGGCGGTGCATAACGGCAAGCAGCATGTTCCGGTGCTGGTTAATGAAAATATGGTAGGCCATAAGCTGGGTGAGTTTGCACTGACCCGTTCTTACCGTGGTCACGTTGCCGACAAAAAGTCGAAGTAAGAGGTCGAAATGGAAGTTGCTGCAAAATTGCGTTTCGCACGCATTTCACCTCAGAAGTGCCGACTGGTGGCTGATCAGATTCGTGGTCTCCCAGTAGACAAGGCTCTGAATATTCTGGCGTTTAGCCCGAAGAAAGGTGCCGCGATGCTCAAAAAGGTTCTAGAATCTGCGATTGCTAACGCTGAACACAATGATGGTGCCGATGTTGATGAGTTGTTCATTAAAAGTGTATTCGTTGATCAAGGTCCAACCATGAAGCGTATCATGCCGCGTGCTAAAGGTCGTGCTAACCGCATCCTGAAGCGCACCAGTCACATTACCGTCGCTGTAGGCGAGAAGTAAGGTTTAGTATGGGTCAGAAAGTACATCCAACCGGTATCCGTCTTGGTATCGCCACCGACTGGCGCTCTAAGTGGTACGCTGAAGGCAAGGACTATGCCGACTTCCTGTTCAAAGATTTGGAAGTGCGCACATTCTTGAAAAAGAAGCTGAAAGAAGCGTCTGTTAGTCGTATCCAAATTGAGCGTCCTGCAAAATCTGCGTTTATTACCATTCACACGGCACGTCCTGGTGTTGTTATTGGTAAGAAAGGCGAGGATATTGAGAAGCTCCGCGCAGAAACGGCTGCAAAGTTGGGCTTGCACGTTAATAACGTGAAGTTGAATATCGAAGAAATTCGTAAGCCAGAATTGGATTCTCAATTGGTTGCTGAAAGCATTGCTAGCCAGCTTGAGCGCCGTATCATGTTCCGACGTGCTGCTAAGCGTGCTGTTGCGAACGCGATGCGCTTAGGTGCATTGGGTATCAAAGTTTGTGTGGCAGGTCGTTTGAACGGTGCGGAAATTGCACGGACTGAATTTTTCCGTGAGGGTCGCGTGCCGCTTCATACACTGCGTGCTGACATCGACTATGCAACTGCGGAAGCTCTCACTACCTATGGCATCATCGGTGTGAAAGTTTGGATCTACAAGGGCGAAGTCTTCGACCTGGAACAGAAACAGCAATCTAGCCAAAACCAAGGTCAGCAAAACCAAGGTCAAGGTAGAAAGAAGAAGTGATAGAGGTTTGAGATGTTACAACCCAAAAGAACCAAATTCCGCAAACAGATGAAAGGTCGCAATCGTGGTCTGGCATTGGCGGGCAGCAAAGTCAGCTTCGGCGACTTTGGGCTGAAGACGGTAGAGCGCGGTCGTTTGACGGCACGTCAGATTGAATCTGCACGTCGTGCCATTAACCGTTATGTTCGTCGTGGCGGTAAAATCTGGATTCGCGTGTTTCCAGACAAGCCAATCAGTAAAAAGCCATTGGAAGTTCGTCAAGGAAAAGGTAAAGGGAACGTTGAATACTGGGTAGCACTGGTTCAGCCCGGCAAGGTTCTCTATGAAATTGAAGGTGTGGCAGAAGAAATTGCACGTGAGGCATTCCGTCTTGCATCTGCAAAACTGCCGGTTAAGACTACATTTGTTTCCCGTCAGGTGATGTGATGAACGCAGCAGAACTTAAGCAAAAATCAGCTACTGAGCTTAAAGCTGAGCTAGTAGAAAACCTGAAAGAGCAGTTCAAGCTGCGCATGCAAAAAGCCGCTGGCCAGTTATCACGTCCTTCCGAAGTGAAGCGTGTGCGTCGTCAGATTGCCCGTATCAAGACAGTGCTTGCACAAAAGCAAGTGGCAGGTGAATAACGATGACTGTTAGCGAAGAAGCAAAAGTTGAACGCAGCCTGATGGGGCGTGTAGTCAGTGATAAAATGGACAAGTCGATTGTGGTGCTGATGGAACGTCAGGTTAAACACCCCATGTACGGTAAGTTCATTAAGCGTTCTAAAAAATACCATGTTCACGATGAGAACAATGAATGTCGTGAAGGTGATACCGTAATGTTCAAGGAATGCCGTCCTTTGTCGAAAACAAAGCACTGGACCTTGATCAAAGTTGTTGAACGCGCCCCAGGCCAAGCATAAGGGACGGAGAACATAAATGATCCAGATGCAATCCATTCTGCAAGTTGCAGATAACAGTGGTGCCAAACGAGTTATGTGCATCAAAGTTCTGGGCGGTTCTCATCGTCGTTATGCAGGCATTGGTGACATCATCAAAGTCAGCATTAAAGATGCGATTCCGCGTGGTAAAGTTAAAAAAGGCGATGTTTACAACGCTGTAATCGTGCGTACTGCTCATGGTGTACGTCGTAATGATGGCTCTAAGATCCGTTTCGATGGTAATGCCGCAGTTCTACTGAATAACAAGCTTGACCCGATCGGTACTCGTATTTTTGGGCCTGTCACCCGCGAATTGCGTGGTGAGAAGTTCATGAAGATTATTTCTCTAGCACCTGAAGTGCTGTAAGACTGCAACGACAGAAGTAGGTGACGAAATGCGTAAAATTCGCAGTAATGACGAAGTAGTTGTCATCACCGGCAAAGATAAAGGCCGTCGCGGCAAGATCATGCAGGTGTTGGTAGCCGAAGGTAAGGTTTTGGTTCAAGGTGTTAACCGTGTTAAAAAGCATGTTAAGCCTAACCCAAATGCAGGTGTTCAAGGTGGCATTGTTGAAAAAGAAATGCCAATGGATATCTCAAATGTGATGCTGGTCAACCCTGCTACCGGCAAGGGCGACCGCGTTGGATTCAAGCTCCTGGACGATGGTAAGAAAATCCGTGTCTTTAAGTCCAATGGTGAGCGCGTAGACGCTTAAGGTGTAAAATGTCGAGACTGCAACAGTATTACCGCGATACTGTCATCAAGGAATTGATGGACAAGTTCGGGTACAACAATGTGATGGAAGTGCCGAAGCTAGTAAAAGTCAGCCTAAACATGGGTTTAGGTGAAGCTGTCGGTGATAAGAAGATTATTGAACATGCAACCGGCGATATGTCTAAAATCGCAGGTCAAAAGCCTGTTGTGACATTGAGTCGCAAATCTGTTGCGGGTTTCAAAATCCGTGACGGTTGGCCGATTGGCTGCATGGTAACGCTTCGCGGCGAGAAAATGTACGAGTTCATCGACCGTCTCGTCAATATTTCCATCCCACGCATCCGTGACTTTCGCGGTCTCAATGCGCGTGCATTCGATGGGCGTGGCAATTACAATATGGGCATTAAAGAACAGATTATTTTCCCAGAAATCGAGTACGATAAAATTGATGTGCTGCGTGGTATGAATATCACGATTGCGACTACCGCAAAAAACAACGAAGAAGGGAAGGCGCTGCTTGAAGCATTCAAATTCCCTTTCCGTCAGCAGTAAAAGGATAAGATCACATGGCTAAGAAATCCATGATTGCTCGTGAAACACGCCGTACTGCTGCTGTTGAAAAATTTGCAGCTAAGCGTGATGAGCTGAAGGCTATCATCAGTAATCCAGAAAGCTCCTATGAAGCTGTGATGGAGGCGGTTGATAAGCTGCAAAAGTTACCACGTGACAGTAGCCCGGTTCGTCAAATGACCCGTTGCCGTCTGACCGGTCGTCCACATGCTGTTTACCGCAAATTCGGTCTGTGCCGTAATAAATTGCGCGAAGCTGCCATGCGTGGTGATGTGCCTGGTTTGACCAAAGCAAGTTGGTAAAGGAGAAACAAAATGAGTATGAGTGATCCTATCGCCGATATGCTGACCCGCATTCGTAACGGTCAAATGGCAACCAAGGCGAGCGTTAAATTTCCGTCTTCTAAGCAGAAAACGGCAATTCTGGAAGTATTACAAAGCGAGGGCTATGTTGCTGAGTTTGTAACAGATGCAATCGATGGCAAGCCTGTTACGACAGTCAAGCTGAAGTATTTCCAAGGCAAACCGGTTATCACTAAAGTGAAGCGTATTAGTCGTCCCGGCTTGCGTGTTTTCCGTGGTGCGGATGAACTGCCAACAGTTATGGGGGGTTACGGTATTGCTATCGTTTCCACATCCAAAGGCGTCATGAGCGGTCGCGTAGCTAAGGCTTCTGGTCAAGGCGGCGAAGTCATTTGCACGGTTGAATAAAGGCGGGCTTTGAAATGTCTAGAATTGCAAAGAAAGCGCTGACTGTGCCGAAAGGCGTAGAAGTCAGCATCAGCGGGCAAAGTCTGAAAGTCAAGGGCGGCAAAGGCTCTTTTGATTTCGCAGTACACGATGCTGTAGAAGTTTCACAAGAAGACAATGTACTGAAGTTTAAAGCTAAGCGTGACGGCGATTCTGCTGGTTGGGCATTAGCGGGTACTGCACGTGCATTGGCAAATAATATGGTGATTGGCGTTAGCCAAGGCTTTGAGAAAAAATTGCAGTTGGTTGGGGTCGGTTATCGTGCCCAAGCTCAGGGTAATAAACTGAATCTCAGCTTGGGCTTTTCCCATCCTGTTGTACACGATATGCCAGAAGGCATTACGGTCGAAACCCCTAGTCAGACAGAAATTCTGATCCGTGGTAGCGATAAGCAGAAAGTTGGTCAAGTTGCCGCAGAAGTTCGTGCGTACCGTCCACCAGAGCCTTACAAAGGCAAAGGTGTGAAGTATTCAGACGAGGTTATTCTGCGTAAAGAGACCAAGAAGAAGAAGTAAGGTGAACTAAAGATGGACAAGAAAACATCCCGTATCCGTCGTGGTAAGCGTAGCCGCATGAAAATGCGTGAGTTGCGTGTTAATCGTCTAAGTGTTCACCGTACTTCTCTGCATATCTATGCACAAGTGGTGAGTTCCGATGGTTCTCAAGTACTGGCTTCAGCTTCCACGCTGGATAAAGACCTGAAAGCAGGTCTGGATTACACCGGCAACGTCGCCGCTGCTATCGCGGTGGGTAAGTTGATTGCTGAGCGTGCGTTGGCAAAAGGTATTGACGCGGTTGCTTTTGATCGCTCTGGTTTTAAATATCATGGTCGCATCAAGGCGCTGGCAGATAGCGCTCGTGAAGCCGGTCTGAAATTCTAAGGATTTATCATGGCGAAGGCAGAACATACATCAGCACCGTCTGACGGCTTGCAAGAAAAGTTGGTTAAAGTTAACCGCGTTGCTAAGACTGTTAAGGGTGGTCGTATCATGAGTTTCACTGCGTTGACCGTAGTGGGCGATGGTAATGGTCGCGTGGGTTTTGGTTACGGCAAGGCGCGTGAAGTGCCTGCGGCTATCCAAAAAGCCATGGATCAAGCGCGTCGTAACATGGTGACAGTTTCTTTGGTAGACGGTACTTTGCAATACCCTATCAAATACGAACAGGGCGCAGCACGCATTTACATGCAGCCAGCTTCTGAAGGTACGGGTGTTATCGCAGGTGGTGCGATGCGTGCGGTTCTGGAGGTGGCAGGGGTACGTAACGTATTGTCCAAATGCCAAGGCACACGTAATGCAGGCAATGTGGTACGTACTACTATCGCAGCGTTGGGTTCAATGCAGTCACCTGAAATGATTGCAGCAAAACGCGGCAAAGCTGTTGCAGACATTAAGGGGTAAACAATGACTTCCGCGAAACAACTCAAAGTGACGTTATACCGCAGTCTGAATGGTCGCTTGAAGACGCATCAGCAGTGTGCGCGTGGTCTTGGTATCCGCAAGATTCACAATACGGTTACTGTGACTGATACCCCTGAAAACCGTGGGATGATCAACAAGATTGCCTACATGCTCAAGGTTGAGGAAGCTTAAGATGAAATTGAATACGCTACAACCTGAACTGGGTAGCCGCACTAGCCCCCTTCGTGTAGGCCGTGGTATTGGCTCTGGTCTGGGTAAAACTGCTGGTCGTGGTCATAAAGGTCAAAAATCCCGTAAAGGTGGTTTTCATCACCGCAAAGGTTTTGAAGGTGGTCAGATGCCTATGCATCGTCGTCTACCTAAGTTTGGCTTTACGTCACGCATTGGTCAGCACACCGCAGAAGTTCGTTTGAGCGAGTTGGCTCAAGTGGAAGGCGATGTGATTGATCTGGCTAGTCTGATTGCTGCGAATATAGTTG
Source organism: uncultured Thiothrix sp. (assembly GCA_964420315.1). Classification (GTDB taxonomy): domain Bacteria; phylum Pseudomonadota; class Gammaproteobacteria; order Thiotrichales; family Thiotrichaceae; genus Thiothrix. The sequence continues at coordinate 31,068 of CAYQTB010000010.1, forward strand.
ATGCGCGTACCTTGCAAGCTAAAATTATTCTTTCTGGTGAAGTTGCGAAAGCGGTCACTGTAAAGGGTGTTGGCGTGACTAAGGGCGCACGTGCCGCTATCGAAGCAGCAGGCGGCAAAATCGAAGAATAACGGATAAAAAATATGCGCAAGAACCCTACAGGTTCCCTTGGGGGCTTTGGAAACATGGTTGAGATTCGTCGGCGGCTAGTGTTTGTGCTGCTGGCGTTGATCGTTTACCGCATTGGTACCTATATTCCTGTTCCTGGTGTAAATCCTGCGGCTATGGCGCAATTTTTTGACCAGAACAACGGTACAATTCTCGGTGTTTTTAATATGTTTTCAGGTGGCGCTTTAGAGCGCTTTAGCGTATTTGCACTGGGGATTATGCCGTATATCTCAGCTTCCATCATCATGCAGTTGATGGCGACGGTTGTTCCGGCATTGGAGCAGATCAAGAAGGAAGGTGAGTCTGGTCGCCGCAAAATTACTCAATATACGCGCTACGGCACTGTGGTTTTGGCTTTGTTCCAAAGCTTCGGGGTCGCGATTGCATTGGGTGGTACCGATGCGGGCAATGGTCAAACAATTGCTTTGAATCCCGGCATTGGGTTTATGATTACGACGGTTGTCACCTTGGTGACAGGCACGCTGTTCCTGATGTGGTTGGGGGAGCAGATTACCGAGCGTGGTATCGGTAATGGTATTTCTTTGATCATTTTTGCGGGTATCGTTGCAGGTTTGCCTGCTGCTATTGCGGGCACGTTAGAGTTGGTGAATACCGGCGAATTGCATTCCCTGTTTGTGATTGGCTTGTTGTTATTGGTGTTAGCTGTTACCGCATTCGTGATTTTTGTGGAGCGTGGTCAGCGTCGCATCACCGTGAATTATGCTAACCGTCAGCAAGGTCGCAAAATGATGATGGGGCAGCAGTCTAGTCACTTGCCTTTAAAACTGAATATGGCAGGGGTTATCCCACCCATTTTTGCTTCCAGTATTATTCTGTTCCCAGCAACACTTGGGCAATGGTTTGGTAGCGCAGAAGGTATGGGGTGGTTGAAAGGCTTTTTTGATATGTTAAAGCCTGGTGAGCCAGTTTATGTCTTGCTTTATGCCGCAGCCATTGTATTCTTTTGTTTCTTTTATACAGCATTGGTATTCAACTCGCGTGAAACCGCTGATAATTTGAAAAAAGCGGGTGCTTTTATTCCGGGTATTAGACCGGGTGAACAAACATCTAAATACATTGACGGTGTCATGACCCGCTTGACCGCAGTTGGTGCTATCTACATTACACTGGTCTGTCTATTGCCTGAATTCCTAATTTTGGGCTGGAACGTTCCTTTCTACTTTGGGGGAACTTCACTGTTGATCATCGTGGTTGTGGTCATGGATTTCTTGTCTCAGTTGCAAGCGCATATGATGTCACACCAGTACGAAGGTCTGATGAAAAAGGCCAATTTCAAAGCGCAGGCACGCCCCGGCACAGTGCGCTGATCTGATCACTTTCGAGAGGTTTTTATCATGAAGGTTCGAGCTTCAGTTAAAAAATTGTGCCGTAACTGCCGGGTTATCCGCAGAAACGGTGTGGTTCGCATTATCTGTTCTGACCCGCGCCACAAACAGCGTCAAGGTTAAGAGCCGATTTAGGTTGATAATTAAAAGGGGTTCTGGCACAATCGCCGGTTTTCCCGGTAGTCTGGAGAGATTTTAATGGCTCGTATTGCGGGTATCAATCTTCCTGTTGGTAAGCACGTAGTGATCGGTTTGACCGCTATTTATGGCATTGGTCGTCCGCGTGCTGCTGACATTTGTAAGGCGGCGGATGTTGTGCCAAGCACTAAAATTCGTGACCTGAGTGAAGACCAAGTAGAACGTTTACGTCTTGAAGTGGGTAAATTCTTGGTTGAAGGTGATTTGCGTCGTGAAGTTTCCATGAATATCAAACGTTTGATGGACATGGGTTGCTATCGTGGCATTCGCCACAGACGTGGTCTGCCAATGCGCGGTCAGCGTACCAAGACTAACGCGCGTACCCGCAAAGGTCCGCGTCGTCCTATTCGCAAATAATACATAGATTGCAGGTAGAGTAAATAATGGCAAGACAGCCTAGAAAAGGTGCAACTGTTAACCTTCGTAAAAAGGTCAAGAAAACTGTCACTGACGGTGTTGCACACGTCCATGCATCCTTTAATAACACTATTGTGACTATCACTGACCGCCAAGGCAATGCGCTGGCATGGGCCACCTCTGGTGGCTCTGGTTTCCGTGGTTCACGTAAGAGTACCCCGTTTGCTGCACAGGTTGCTGCTGAACGTGCGGGTAATGCAGCGAAAGACTATGGTTTGAAAAACCTTGATGTCGAAGTCAAAGGTCCTGGCCCTGGTCGCGAATCTGCGGTACGTGCCCTGAACAGCGTTGGTTTCAGAATTAACAGCATTGTGGATGTAACGCCGATCCCGCATAACGGCTGCCGTCCACCTAAGAAACGTCGTGTGTAGGAGATAGTCATATGGCACGTTATATTGGCCCTACCTGCAAACTGAGCAGACGCGAAGGCACTGACCTTTTCCTGAAAAGCCGCAGTGTTTCCCTTGAGAAAAAATGTAAACTGGACAAAGCTCCGGGTCAGCACGGTGAGAACAAAGCTCGCCTGTCTGATTACGGTGTTCAGTTGCGTGAAAAGCAAAAAGTTCGCCGTATGTACGGTGTCCTAGAACGTCAGTTCAGCAACTATTTTAAAGAGTCTGCACGCCGCAAAGGTTCCACGGGTGAAAACCTGTTGAAATTGCTGGAATGTCGTCTTGATAACGTCGTTTACCGCATGGGTTACGGTTCTACCCGCGCTGAGTCCCGTCAATTGGTTAGCCACAAAGCTATTACTGTTAACGGTCAGTCAGTTAACATCCCATCTTATCAGGTTAAAGCCGGTGATGTCGTGGCGGTTCGTGAAAAGTCCAAAAAGCAAACCCGTATACAGGATTCTGTCGCTGTAGCGGAACAACTTGGCTTCCCATCTTGGGTTGAAGTTGATGCAAAGGGGTTGTCAGGCACTTTCAAATCAGTACCTGATCGTAGCGATCTGCCAGCCGAAATTAATGAATCACTGATCGTGGAATTGTACTCCAAATAATCATTGATCCGTTCGAGAGGAAAAGTATGACCTCGAAAACAACAGAATTGCTGAAACCACGCAATGTTCATGTGCAAGAGACAGGTTTAAATACCTATCGTATTACGCTTGAGCCATTAGAGCGCGGCTTTGGTCACACGTTGGGTAATGCCTTGCGCCGTATCTTGTTGTCTTCTATTCCGGGCAGTGCGGTAACGGAAGTACAAATTGCTGGCGTGGTACACGAATACACCAGTATCGAAGGTGTACAAGAAGATGTGGTCGAGATTCTGTTGAATCTCAAAAACTTGGCAATTCGTCTCAATGCCCGCGATGAGGCAACCTTGACCCTGAAGAAAAAAGGCAAGGGTGTTGTAACCGCAGCGGATATTGAGCGTGACCATGATGTGGACATTATTGATCCTAATCATGTCATTGCACACATAACCAAGGATGACACTGATCTAGAAATGAGCCTGACCATTACCCGTGGTCGTGGTTATCAGCCAGCATCAATACGCCGTGGTCCAGACTCACCTGAGTTGCCGTTAGGCACTTTGGTGTTGGATGCCAGCTACAGCCCAATTACGCGCGTTGCCTACAATGTGGATAGCGCTCGTGTTGAGCAGCGTACTGACATGGATAAGCTGGTGCTGGAAATCCAAACCAATGGTTCCGTTAACGCGGAAGAATCCATTGGGATGGCAGCACAGATTCTGCAACAGCAATTGGCAGTATTCTTCGATTTACGTATTGAAGAGCCGGTTCGCCGTGAAGAGTCTCAACCAGAAATTGACCCGATTCTGTTGCGTCCGGTTGACGATCTGGAGCTGACTGTACGTTCAGCTAACTGCCTCAAAGCAGAGAACCTGTTCTACATCGGTGATCTCGTACAACGTACTGAGACTGAATTGCTAAAGACTCCGAATCTGGGCAAAAAGTCTTTGACTGAAATTAAAGATGTGCTGGCACAGCATGGTCTGACACTAGGAGCTAAGCTGGATAGCTGGCCTCCGGCAGGTCTCGATCACCGTGACAGCAAAGTGGCTTAACCACGGGTTTTGAAGGATATAGAAGATGCGTCACCGTAATACTGGTCGTCAATTAAGCCGCGACAGCAGCGCCCGTAAAGCCCTGCTGCAAGCGCTGACCAACTCACTGCTTCGTCACGAGACGATCAAAACAACTCTGCCAAAGGCGAAAGAATTGCGTCGTGTAGCGGAGCCACTGATCACCCGTGCGAAAGAAGACTCTGTTCATAACCGCCGTATTGCTTTTTCACGCTTGCGTGACAAAGAAGTAGTTGGCAAACTGTTTAATGATCTTGGTCCGCGCTTTAAAGAGCGTCAAGGTGGTTATCTGCGTATTATCAAGTGCGGTTTCCGTGCGGGCGACAATGCGCCGATGGCTTACGTTGCACTGGTTGACGAAGCAAACGCTGCGCAAGCCGCAGCCGAGTAAACAGCGCTTCAAGCTTCTTGGAAAGGCCGACACTGTTCGGCCTTTTTGCGTTTCTTGTCTTCAGGGGATAGTATGCAAAATGATCCGCAAGTAGTTACCGCAGAAAGCGCTCGTAAAACAGCTAAGTTTTTTTATTACGGCAATTTGTTGGCAGTAATCGTTCCCTTTCCGGTATTTATTTTATGGTTTGGAGCTGGAATATTGGTTTATGCGATGTTGCGCCACCACCCTAACCCGCGAGTAGGCTACTACACACAGATTGCTACCTACCACTATTACGGTTTGGCGGGGGGGTTGGTACCAATCTTAACCTTTGCTCCCGGTGATTTCTTTGTGAATTGGTGGTGGGCGCTGTGGATTACCTGTGTTGTGGTGTTAGTGCCGTTGTCTATTCGCCAACTCCTGCGGATTAACCGCGAAGCTTGGCAAGATACTGTTAAGCCCTTATCCCACTGAGGAGTGGAACATGCCTGAATTACGTCATGATTGGCGCATCGAAGAAATCAACGCTTTATTAGCCATGCCCTTCAGTGATTTGATGTTTGCTGCGCATCAAGTGCACCGGGAAAATTTCTCGGTTAATCAGGTGCAAGTGAGTACCTTGCTGAGTATCAAAACCGGTGCTTGCCCAGAAGATTGCGGCTATTGTTCGCAAAGTGCGAAACACGACACCTCGCTGGAACGCGAAAAGTTATTACCACTACAGGAAGTCATCGACTCCGCCAAAACTGCACTGCAACAGGGGGCAACCCGTTTTTGCATGGGGGCTGCCTGGCGTAATCCTACCGACAAAAACCTTGAGCGTGTCATCGAAATGGTGCAGGCGGTCAAGGGCTTGGGGATGGAAACCTGCGTGACGTTGGGGATGCTGACCGACCGGCAGGCTAGCCGCCTGAAAGAGGCTGGGCTGGATTACTACAACCACAACCTTGACACTTCACCCGAATTTTACGGCAATGTCATTTCGACCCGTACCTATCAGGATCGGCTGGATACGCTGGATCATGTGCGCAATGCGGGTATCAACGTCTGTTCTGGCGGTATTTTGGGTATGGGGGAAACCCGCCAAGACCGGGCGCGCCTGTTGCAACAACTCGCCAATATGAAATTCCACCCTGACTCCGTGCCTATCAATGATCTGGTCAAGATTGCAGGCACACCGTTGGCAGGCGTGGAAAAGCTCGACCCGTTTGAATTCATCCGCACGGTCGCGGCGGCGCGTATTATGATGCCAAAGTCTTATGTGCGCCTCTCGGCAGGCCGCACGGACATGACCGATGAAATGCAGGCATGGTGTTTCTTTGC
>CAYQTB010000011.1:0-29243 GCA_964420315.1 uncultured Thiothrix sp.
CCGTGGTTCTGGCTGCTGATCATCACGCGCTTGCTGCCTAAATCTTGCACCGGATGGTTGGCACCGTGATGCCCAAATTTCATCTTGACGGTTTTCGCACCACTTGCAAGACCGAGCAATTGATGACCTAAGCAAATACCAAAAGTGGGGACTTTCTGTGCCAGCACTTCGCGGATGGCGGCAATGGCGTAATCGCACGGTTCTGGGTCGCCGGGACCGTTGGAGAGGAATACGCCATCGGGTTTCATTGCCAAGACTTCGCTAGCTGGGGTTTGTGCGGGCACGACCGTGATGCGGCAACCACGATCTACCAACATGCGCAGGATATTGGTTTTAATACCGTAATCGTAAGCGACAATGTTAAATTCAGCATTTTCGGCCGTGGAGGGGCGCGGTGTGGCGGGGTTTAATTGCCAACTGCCTTCCGTCCACACGTAGCTGGACTTGGCGGTGACTGCTTTCGCCAAATCCATGCCTTTTAAGCCGGGGAAGGAACGTGCCGCATCCAATGCCACATCCACGGAAAGGTTTTCACCTGCCATGATGCAGCCGCGCTGTGCGCCTTTTTCACGCAAAATGCGCGTCAGACGGCGAGTATCAATGTCGGCAATCGCCACAACCTTGTTGCGGGCTAAATAGTCTGGCAGGGATTCTTCGGAACGCCAGCTACTGTATACCGCTGGCACATCGCGCACGATCAAACCCGCTGCGTGGACTTGGGTAGACTCGCCATCTTCCTGATTGACACCGACATTACCAATGTGGGGATAGGTCAAAGTGACGATTTGGCGTGAATACGACGGGTCAGTCAGGATTTCCTGATAGCCAGTCAATGCGGTATTAAAGACCACTTCACCCGTGGTTTGACCATCACAGCCGATAGAACGCCCGTGGAAAACACTCCCGTCTTCCAGCACCAGCAGTGCTTGCTTGTTCAAAAGAACCTCCGAAGTCTACATACGAAACGGGATGAGGCGTGGCTCATCCCGTGAAATTAGTAGGGTGTCATTTTACTCTCTGCCCGACAGAGTGTCCATGCACGCTTTCACGGAAACTTAATGCTTATGCGCTGATCTATTGTATTGGAGCAGATGCAATATGTTTATGGAAACACGCTTACAACCATGCAAATTATATTTTCTTATGTATAATCAGCAAAATCAGGGCTAAATTGGGGAATTTGTCAATCATGAATGCACACGAAAAAGGGTTTATACACGTATCAACCTTCGACACTAGCAGCACGTCACTATGGGAAGAATTCCGTAAATTGCAAATTGTGGTTAAGCGCCGCGGAAAAACCTTGCTGAGTGTGTATCTGAGCATTTTTCTATTGGCGTTGTTTGCCACGGAAGCGTTAAGCCCTAACCTCCTGAAAAACTTTATCTTAAGTTTTATTTTGGGCTTGTGTGCTGGAATGATTGCTGCATTTGTTCACGAAGGCACGGATGCGATTATCAAAAACCCAGACATGCTGGCGCGAGTATTACCCATTCCACTGTTAGGCATTGCACCCGCCATCCCCAAAAAAGCGGGTAACTATGCATTCCAGAGTGCCGAAAATCCCGATTCAAAAGTGGCGGAAGCGTTTCGTTCCTTGCGCAACAATCTGTTGGTCGTCACGCAACAGCAGCCCCCGAAAGTGATCAATGTCACCAGCACTGATGCCTCTGAGGGCAAAAGCAGTACCAGCATTAATCTTGCCACGGCTTTTGCGCAAGCCGGTACACGGGTATTGTTGATTGATGCTGATTTACGCCGCCCCACCCTGCACAAGCACTTCAAACTGGACAATACCAAGGGATTGGGCAATTACTTGGCAGGGCTGGATGACTTCAATAAGCTGATCCGCCCCACCAGGATTGCTAATTTGCAACTGTTGTCATCTGGCCCCATTACCCCGCATCCGGTTGAATTGTTGTCCGGCGAGCGTTTAGCACAATTGGTTGCTACCACTGAGCAACAGGATGCGCCGTTTGACTTGATCATTATTGACTCGCCACCGGTGATGGGCATGGCGGATGCGCTGCTTATCGGCAATCGTGTCCACGCCACTTTATTGGTAGTTGCGTGTAATGAAACCCGCCGCCGCCCGCTTCATGCCGCGTTTCAACGTTTAAAGCAGGCGCATACCAATATGGTGGGTGTGGTGCTGACCAAGGTGCGTTAGAACACCAAACTGACATTTTCCTTGCCCAATAACCGCCGCAAATCCTGCACGCCAGCATCATCCAGCGGCACTGTCCACGAACCTGCCAAACGCAGATCGGCACGCGCTTGGGCATTACGGTATTCAATGGTAATCGGAAAACCACCCGCTGTTTCCGCCGGTTTCAAACGTTGGCGCAGAGCGGGCAATATGCCCTGCTGTGCTTCGAGCCGTAACACCAATTTGCGCAGGAAGTTTTCACGCACGGACTGCATATTGTGAACTTTTTCGACGCGCAACCGGGTTTTACCTGTGCGCTGATCGGTATCGAGCGTGCCTTCCAACACAATACAAGCCTCTTTTTCCAACAAATTGCCGTACTGGGTAAACGTATCGGTGAAAATCATCGCTTCGTAATAGGCAGTATTGTCGTCCAATTGCACAAAGGCACGTTTGCCATTATCCGTGTGTTGGGTACGCACACTCGCCACCAATCCCGCCAACATCACCGGCTCCCGACGGTATTTGGTGCTGTCATCTTCGGCAATATCAACCAACTTTTTACGATTGCCCAACCCAGCAATTTCTGCTTGGTATTCATCAAGCGGGTGCCCGGTGAGATACAGCCCTAACGTTTCTTTTTCCAAACGCAAACGTTCTTTTTCAGGGAACTCCTCACGCGCTGGCATGGTCGCTTCGGGAGTCGATTCCGCCACGCCACCGCCAAATAATCCGCCGAACAGATCGGTTTGCCCCGTGCCCTGATTGCGGTTGTATTGTTCTGCCATGCGCATGGCTTCGGGCAGGTATTCGAGCATGGCGCGGCGCGTCCCGCCCAAGCTGTCGAAAGCGCCGGATTTGATCAACGTTTCCAATACCCGACGATTAACCTTTTGTGTGCCAGCACGTTTGCAGAGATCCGCCAGTGATTGGAATGCCCCGTTTTTATTGCGCTGTTCCACCAAAATACTCAAGGCGGCTTCACCCGCGCCTTTCACTGCCCCCAGCCCATAAATAATGCGGTTCTGATCGTCGACCGTGAATGGGTATTCCGAACGGTTGATGTCCGGCGGCAAGACCTGTAACCCAAGCTGGCGGCAATCGTCCAACAGCGTGACGACTTTTTCAGTGTTATCCATATCTGCCGACATCACCGCTGCCATGAACGCGGCGGGATGATGGGCTTTTAACCATGCGGTTTGGAAAGCGACGAGGGCATAGGCGGCGGAATGCGAATTTGAGCAGCATAAACCTGACGCTAACAAAAAATTATGTTCAGGGTGGGCTACTTCAAGATCATAACCTTGACTCCATCCCACGAACGTTGCTCGTATAGGCTTCCGTAACACCGTATCCCGTCCCAGTCGCCATTGTCGATGATCGCTATTAACTGGCTCAGTCCGGGAGAGATAAGCTCGCCAGAGTTGCTTTTGAAGCATTCCATCGAAAGCCGGATTAAGCGCCAAGATCGTCTCATAATTTCTTGGTTCAGTATCCGATCCCGTGTCTGCACGGTTTGCAAATGTTGTTCTGATCGAATGGGGAAAAAATGCCAAGGACCATCGACCTCGATCACCATTTTTTTCTGACGGTGTACGAAGTCGATTTGTTTGTGTACTTTCTGACAACGAAATTGCGTGTTGCGCACAAACCCCAATGCTGTTAGATGGGGTTCTAACCACATTTCCATTTTTGACAATTTGGGCGAAGCATGTGCTTTGGCTTGGATATTCTGAAACTCTGCTGGATGATTGTCTCTCCAAGTTTTCAAACGCTGCGCCCTTTCCTGCTGAATATCGACGCGAGTGGAGGTTTTCTTCGCAGTTTCTGAATATTTGCGCCGCATCTCTGGCGTATGTTCCAGTTCTTTGCAGGTACGCACTCGGACTTGCTTGCGTATGGTTTGGCAAGTTTCGCAATTCTGAAAATGTGTACTGGCCTCCTTGCGCGTTTTGATGACCATACCGCAGTGCATTACTCTTTCCTTTCCTGCCGAAGGGCCTGTATGAATCATGCTCATGCAAATAGGACATTGTTTCTGATGCGAATGGATGTCGCGCTTGATGCGCTGCACTGCCCCACACTTGGCCACCCATTCGTATAATTTTCCAGAGCGGCTGTTGCCCGTTTTCTGTGAGCCATTTGTGGTCGAGGGTACAGCGTTCAATAGTTCCGTCATCAAACTGAATCTCCCAAAGTGGTACTTCTCCATGATCGTGCAAGGCAATTACCTCCGTACAAACATGACTCCCATCCACAGCCACGCTGACGACCTGATCACCCGCCTTACAATCCTTGATCTTTTTAACACCCGTTAGTGTATGGACCTCTGTATCTTTGTCCACTGTTTTGTTAAATCCATATTCTGCGAATTTTTCCATCAGATCGAAGATGTAGCCCGCTTGATTTTCGTCGACGTTATTGTTACGTGCCCCCTCCATAAAAATGGAACGCTGTTTTGCCATTTCCTCCGGTTTCTTTTTGCCCATTGCACGGCGCAACATATCCGCCCCACCCAAGGTGTATTGGGCAAGGACTTGCGCAATCTGCATCACCTGTTCTTGGTAAACGATAACGCCGTAGGTCGGCTTGAGGATTTGCTCCAAGCTTGGGTGCGGGTATTCGACCTTGGCGATGCCTTTTTTGCGGTTGATGAAATCGTCCACCATCCCCGATTGCAAGGGGCCGGGGCGGAACAGTGCCACCAATGCCACCACGTCCTCGAATACGTCGGGTTGCAGGCGGCGAATCAGGTCTTTCATGCCGCGTGATTCAAGCTGGAACACAGCGGTGGTTTTTTGCGCTTTAAGCAGGTCAAACGAGGCTTTGTCATCCAGCGGAATGCGGTTAATGTCAACCGGCGGCAAGCCTTTCGCCGCTTGCTGGCGGTTAATGGTCTGCAATGCCCAGTCGATAATAGTGAGGTTGCGCAGCCCCAAAAAGTCGAACTTGACCAGCCCAATGTCTTCCACATCGTTTTTGTCGAACTGCGATACCACACCTTCGCCATTTTCTTCGCAGCAAATCGCGGTGAAATCGGTCAAATCGGTCGGGGAAATCAATACCCCACCCGCGTGTTTACCGGTGTTGCGCGATAAACCTTCCAGTGAAATCGCCAAATCCATCAAAGACTTAACTTCTTCGTCCTTGTTATACAGCTCGATCAGATCGGGGGAGACCCATTCGGAATCTTTTTCGGACTTGGGGGTACGCCCCAGCGCGTCTTCCAAGGTGATACCGAGGGTAAACGGAATCAGTTTGGCAATGCGATCCACGAACCCGTAAGGATGCCCCAGCACCCGCCCCACATCACGCACCACCGCTTTCGCTGCCATTGAGCCGTAAGTGATGATTTGCGAGACCTGATTACGCCCGTAAGTTCTGGCAACGTAATCAATCACTTTGTCGCGGTTATCCATGCAAAAGTCGATGTCGAAATCAGGCATGGACACGCGCTCAGGGTTGAGGAAGCGTTCAAACAGCAAGTCATATTGCAGCGGGTCAAGGTCGGTGATTTTCAGTGCATACGCCACCAATGAACCCGCCCCAGACCCCCGCCCCGGTCCCACAGGAATACCGTTATCCTTCGCCCACTGGATGAAATCCGCAACGATCAGGAAGTAGCCGGGGAACCCCATTTTGTTAATCACGTCGAGTTCGACTTTCAGACGTTCGTCATAAACCTTGCGCTTTTCAGCAAACTCTGGTGTACCACGCGGGTATTTGTCACCCAACAAGAAGTCGAGGCGTTCTTCTAATCCCTCCTCACTGACTTTGCAGAAATACTCCGCTTCGGTCATGCCCTCAGGAATCGGGAATTGTGGCAGGTAATTTTTACCCAAGGTCAGCGACACATTGCAGCGTTTGGCGATTTCGACCGTGTTGCTGATCGCGCTAGGAATGTCGGCGAACAGTTCCGCCATTTCATCGCCCGTGCGCAAATATTGCTGCGGGCTGTAACGTTTGGGGCGTTTGGGGTCAGCCAACACGTAGCCGTCGCGAATGCACACCCGTGCTTCGTGGGAAGCAAAATCGGATTCGGCAATGAAACGCACGTCGTTGGTGGCGACCACGGGGATGTCGTGTGCAAGAGCAAGGTCGATGGCGGCGTGGATGTAGTCTTCTTCACCCTCACGTCCGGTGCGTTGCAGCTCTAAATAATAGCGGTCGGGGAACGTTTCCAGCCATTCTTGCAGGCGTTTCTCAGCGAGTTCTTGATTGCCGGAGAGCAAGGCTTGACCTATATCGCCCTCGCGTCCGCCGGAGAGCATGATCACACCGTCGCTGAATTCTTTGATCCACTCGCGTTGCACACGCGGCACACCCAACACTTGCCCTTGTTGGTAAGCGCGGGATACCAATTTAGTGAGATTACGGTAGCCGGTATTGTTTTGGCACAGCAAAATCGTGTGAAACAAGGTATCCGTGCCTTGCTCGTCTGCCAGCAACAGGTCAAGACCGAAGATCGGTTTGATGCCTGCACCCATCGCGGCTTTGTAGAATTTCACCAAACCAAAAAAGTTGTTTTGGTCGGTGATAGCGAGAGCGGGCAAATCTTTGCTCGCGGCGACTTTCATCAGCGATTTGATGCGGATAGTGCTATCGACCAGCGAGTATTCGGTGTGAAGGCGGAGGTGGACGAATGGGGTCATAAATTGACCTCATTCTGACTTATTAAAAAGCAATAACGGAGAAAAGAAATATATTCACGGTTGGAATTCAATTCAAACATCAAGACATCTAATTGTTTATGAAATGGGAAAGCCATATAATGATCCTCAAGTGCCCTTTTTGCTGCCATGCGTTTCAAACTAAGGTCGGTCGCATCTAAATTTAACCTATTAATCATGTAATTGGCTTTTTCATCATCTTTCCCAGATGAGTAAATACCTCCACTATCCGCATAAAAAGCAAAATAATTCGCACTATCACAATCTTGAACTGGATTGATAAACTTAGTTTCATCGAAGTCTTCGTCTTGATAAAGCCCAGCGTCTTTGTGATGTCCGCAAAAGTTTTTTAACTTAATTTTTTCGTCATCAATACCCTCACATGAAAGGACTAAATTTTCATAAGTAAACGTCAACGATGGAAATTTTCCTTTTGGTCTTATATGCTCAATGTGAGAACAACTTCTGTCTTCTCCGCCGATTTTTTTTGCATCACTAGCGATCAATTTTCGCTTTTTATCAATACTCTCATAACAAGACTGCTTGTCATCAGGTATTTCCCCCTCACAATAAATACATAAACAAGACTGTTCTTGTCTTAATGTATTTTTTAACTTAGATTTAATTCCTCTTGGAATATCATCCCATTTTTTATTTTCATCTAACAGATGTTTAATTTTAGCATTTTCAAAAAAATCAGGTGGCGCACCTTTTTTAACGAATCTCATTTCATACCCCGCAGCCGTTGTAAAATTCGCATTTCCTGCATAAAGCGAGAGTCATTGCTTTCTTTTTTAAGCAATTCATTTTTAATAGTTTTTGCTTCCTGTAAGTCCTCCTTGCCATCTTTCACGAATTGTCGATATTTTCTATGCAAATTCATAACATCTTCAGGATACTCACCATTTACATCCATAAAATCCGACAAAATAGAATTAACATCAGTTCCTATCGGTGGGCGACTTGGATAGTATGGAACTATTTTTTCATCTTCTTTCTTTAAAAAAATTAAATTTTGATAAGGAGTATTGGCAATAACTTGTGGTGAATGAGTTGCTATAATTATTTGATTATTTTTTTCTCTCGCAAGTTTTTCGTAAACTGAAAAAATCATGCTCTGCCATTTTGGATGCAATGACATTTCTGGCTCGTCAACAAGAATAACTGAGTCAGTTATATCATTCTCAAGGTGCAAATAAAGACCTTTTGACAACAAAACCTTTTCACCAGTTGATAAATCTTTCAAAGAAAAAACATCTCCACTCTTGTTTCTAAATAGAATATTTTTATCCCTATTTAATCCACCAAAAAATATCTGGAGATCAAAGCCATCAAAAATATTATTAATTTTCTTTTGTAATTCATTATAAGCTAAAGCAGAAGACACTCCATCTTCAAACACAACTTTATCAATATGAGTCACTATTTTTTTTGATAACTTATCTAGATTTCCGTCAAAGACGGGCAAATAATATAAGTTTCTTTTAAGATCATTAATACCTTTTGTTTTTCCACGACTACTATCTTTATATATTTCTAAAATATCGTCATTATTATTTAATTCAACAAAATCATCTTCGTCAAAATTATGAATAGTAACAAAGGAATTCAAATATTCAAAAAGAGTTGTTTTACCACTACCATTAATACCAGCAATAACAATAATTTGACTTGGATTCCCACTCGAATCCAAAAAGCTAACATTGAAGTCACGCAGTGCTTTGCTCTTTGAAATATAAATCTCTCGAATTTTAACACCCTTATTTTTCACCAAATCAGGGAATATGTTATCAGAAGCATTTTCATTAAGGAAATCAAAATACCATTTTTGAATATACTTATAAGTATCAGTGCCTGAATTTACAGATTTTTTCAGCGTCCCTCTTGGCAAAGGGAATTTAGGTTTTTTGCCATCAGCAAATGCGAGAACTTTTACTTGCCTACGATATGAAAACCAATCAAGATCCCAATCAATAGCATTCTCATCATTTTCACTGTCACTCGTGACTTCAACTAAAGCAATTGGTTCAGCGCCACGCTTAATCAAAACAACATCACCTATTCGCATCTCTTTTTCAAATTGAGTTACTTGGGTACTATCCCAATCTCCCAATCCAATCACGGCAACTTCTTCCAGAACCTTTTTTCTCTTCCCCAACTAATGTCATTTGGGTGTAATTGCATATGCCAATAAGTCATGTCAATTTGTCTCTCTCAAAATTTAGGTTGGCGGCGGCGTGGAATCATCACAGGGCGAGCAGGCTCATAGGCTTTCAAGCCTTGATCTCCCGTCAGGATTTCCACTGTATAGCCCGCCTTGTGGTAGTACTCGGCAACGTCTTTGATTGTGGCATCACCAATCGACAGTTTTTGGGCAGCTTGTGCAGGCCAATTTTCGGATAAAGCACGTAAATTGTCAGCCTGCCACAAATCAGCTTGTTCAGTAAATGCAGCCCACGGCGAACAAGCATCCGCAGCCAAACGCAAATAATCCGCTAGTTTGGTGGCAAGACTGAAACGATCCCCCGCCACTTGCGCAATATGGTTGCCCGTTTCAATCAGCGTAGCAACGGGCAACACGAACGTGCTGTGCTTTGCCTGTTCCGCTTGCAGTAACGTGTCGATACGGGCATGAGTCCAACGATCGTCGTGTGTTCCCGCTTCTTCTTTACCCGGCACTTGCAACCAGCAGCACAATACGGAGGTATCCAGAATCAGTACGCGCCTACCCATGCACTGACTCCAGTGATTTTTCGATCAAACCTTGGGTGGAAAGTTTGCCGACCTTGCCTTGCGCCAATAGCTTTGGCAGTTGTTCGATGTCTTCCAGCAAGGTGAGTTTGCTTTCGCCCGTGATGCTATCACGGTGGGCAACGGTGACGAATGGTACGAATTCTGTTCCCAATGCGTCTAGTAATGCGGGGTTGTGCGTGGTAACTAACACATCAATATTGCGTTGCTTGCCGATAGTTTGCAGCGCTTCCAGTAATAAGTGGGCGCGGGATGGATGCAAACCATTATCCACCTCGTCGATGGCTAACAAACTGCCTTCGGGCAAGGTCAGCAAAGCGGTAAGAATAGCGAGAAAACGTAACGTGCCGTCAGACATAGCGCGGGCATCGACAGTGAATACTTCGCCAGATTCTCCCCATTTCTCATCACAGTAAAGCATCGCATCTTTACCCAACTTTCCGACCTTCTCAGCATAAACACGCTGAATTTCACTTTCTGGCAAACGGCTGGCGTATTGCGTTAGGGTATCTTCAACTTCTTTTTGTTTTTCTGGTGAGAATGCTGCCAATACGCCAGCAATGTTATTAGCATCAGAAGCTATCTTTTCTGAAAGAGAAGAATAATTCTTCATACTACAGGGATCAGGTGCAAGCACTAAAATTTTCATTAAATCCCATGCAACATTTTTGTCTTTTGCCAGAACAATACCCCCTCCTGTTACAATCGCGCCATCATCAAGCAAGATTGAATTTTCATCAAAATATGAACCTATATTAGACAGGTGGGAATGTTTAATTCTTCTGGGAGAGATAAGACCATTTATTGTTATTCCTCCACGATATGACCTCAAGCCATGAGCATCAACTTCGTAAAGTTTAAAATATTCTCTTTCCAATAAACAATCACCATCTTTAATAATGCACTCAATACGATACTCAGAATAATCAATATCACTTACGCGTATCATTATGTCCAATGCAAACTTATCATGACCTTTTCTAATAGCCCAATCTAATCCACCGCGTGTAGACTTCAATGCTTCTGTCAACGTTTTCCCTAAAGTGAGCCATTGTAAAAACTGGAGTGCATCGAGAACGTTAGACTTGCCGCTGGCATTTGTGCCAATCAAGATCGACAACGGATCAATATACAACGTAGCTTCGCCGAAGCTTTTCCAGTTTTCCAGACGTAGTTCTGTAATCATTCACCGCTCTCCGTTTGCAACTCGGTATACTTTTTCGCCGAACCCTTCGCCAAAGCCACCGGGTATTTCTCACGATTTTTGAGCATTTTGCTGCGAATCGCTGCGTCGAGATCAATCCCCAAATCCGCACACAAATACGTCAGGTAGGTCGCCACATCCGCCACTTCATCACGCAATTGCGGCATAATTTTATCCAGTGCCTCGCCCTGACGGTCGTCCCATTGAAACAATTCCAACACTTCGCCCGCCTCCAACGACAATGAAATCGCAAGGTTGCGCGGGGTGTGGAACTGCGCCCAATCACGTTCGGCGCGGAAGTGCATGAGTTCATCCACAAGGTCTTTCGGCAGCATGGTAATGTCCTGTTGAATCCAATAAGCATTATAATCCCCGCATCCGAACCTGACAGAAGAAAAGGATACTCACAGTGCTGAAATTTCTACCCGGCGTTTTATTATTACAAGCCATTACGGTGATACTGGTATTGATCGCCCCCTCAGAATTGAGCGGCTGGGGTTGGCTACGGCTGTTGATTCCCGTGGGCATTATTGGCGTACTGACAGCGGCATGGTTCAGCTCCATCGCCACGCATCAAAACAAAGACGAACTGAGTCGTTTGCAAGAATGTCACGCCAAAGAACGCGAAGCGCTGCGTGTCAACGCCGAACGCGCCAAGCATCGTGTCATCAAACAAGCGCATCAGGAAACCATTCAAGAGGTACGTCGCTCTTCCACCGAAGCGAATATCAAAGTCGGCATGGCGTTCGCCGGTGCAGCGGGGATCGGCGGTTTATTGTTACTCACGCAATTCATCACGCTAGGGTTGCTAATGTTGACCACCGCAGGCGGCGCACTCGGCGGCTATGTCTTCCGCATCCGCCAGGAAAAAGCCAAGCAGGAGCTGTTACCCAAGGTGAAAACCAAACCGCGATTGATTAATACTTCACCGACAACCAAATAGTCGTATGCATACCCCGCATTACTGCACTGCCGCGAGCGCTTGTTTCACTGGGGCAAAACTACGCCGATGAATGGGCGTTGCCCCAAATTCCCGCAAAGCGGCTAAATGCGCTGCCGTGCCATACCCTTTGTGCTTGGCAAAGCCGTATTGCGGATACAACGCATCCAACGTCACCAATTCCGCGTCCCGCGCCACTTTGGCAATGATCGACGCCGCACTGATTGCAGCCACCGTCGCATCGCCACCGATAATGGCTTCCATGTTATACGCCAGCTTCGGGCAACGGTTGCCGTCAATCTTCACCAGATCGGGTTGAATGTGCAGCCCTTCCAACGCGCGTTGCATCGCCAGAAACGTGGCTTGCAGGATATTGATCTCATCAATTTCCGCCACTTCTGCCCGCCCCAAGCTCCATGCCAACGCTTTCTCGCGGATTTCTGCTGCCAATGTCTCGCGACGTTTCTCGGTCAACTGTTTGGAATCGTTCAGCCCCACAATCGGGCGTTGCGGATCAAGGATCACGGCAGCGGCAACCACTGCTCCCGCCAATGGCCCACGACCAACTTCATCGACACCGGCAATCAGCATTATGCTTTCCTCAGTACAAATACCGAGGCAGGCGGGATATTGAAAAACACCGTGCTCACCCGCTGAATCTTAAAACCTTCGCGCTGCAACCGTTCAAACAAACGGATTTGCTTAATGAACGGCGTATAGCTCATCTGCACAATCGTCGAGCCGCTATTGAGGGAATCGCGGAACTGTTCCACCAGCTTTTCGGAATAAAACATCCCCGTCACCGGCATACACGACACCATGATACAATTTGCCAACCCTTCCTCACTTTCATCTATGGGCAGGGTAAAAAAGTCCTTTGCCAACAACGGGGTATCCGCTCCAAACCGCGCATGGAACTGGCGGACAAAATCAGGATGCTTCTCCACAAACACAAACGGCACAGGGGTTTGCATAAAATATTGCGCCACGACCCCGCTGCCCGTGCCAATAAAGATACCGCGTGCATACTGAGAAAAATAACGCGCTGCGACTTCGAACATTTTCGCCCCAAACTTATCGCTGGAACTGATGACAGAGCCGGTGTGTTTGAGTTTAGTAAGGTAGACCATGATGTACTGTCTCTAGGATTTTTTGGTCGGAAAATGGGTAAGAATAGCATGGGCAGCGCTGGCACTAGCGTTTTGCCGTAATTGCGCGTGCAATGCCTGAAAACGTTGCAAGAGGTACTGCTGGCGTTCGGCTGGCAGATTAAACATTTTTTCTATCGCCTGCACCAGATTCGCCGGTGTTACTTGTTCTTGCAACAATTCCGGCACCAGTTCCTCACTGGCAAGATTATTCGGTAAGGTCACAAACCGGACTTTGAGCAATTTGAAGGTGCGAATCAGCCACGCGGTCAGCGGGGCAACCCGATAAGCCGCGACCATTAAACGTCCGGCTAACATGCCTTCCAGCACCGCCGTTCCCGACGCTAACAGAATATAATCTGCCGCTTGCATCAAGGTACGGGATTGCCCGTTCAATACCGTGAGGATAAGCTCCGGGGCAATATCTTGCCGCATCGTATCCAGTTCCTGCCGCAACCGGGGGGTTGCCGCTGGTGTCACCAAACGCAATTCAGGGTATTGTTGCTGCAATTGCAAGGCAGCTTTGAAAAAATCCGGGGCGAGGCGACGCACTTCACCCAGACGACTGCCCGGCAAGACTGCCAGAATCGGTTTCGTCAACGATAAACCCAGTTGCTCACGGGCTATTGCCTTATCCGCATTGAAGCTCACCTCATCCGCCAGCGGATGCCCGACGAATTCCGCCGGAATGCCATGCTCGCGATAAAAATCCACTTCAAACGGAAACAAGGTCAACATTAAATCGAGATTGCCACGCATCTTGCGCACCCGTTTGGCGCGCCATGCCCATACGGATGGGCTGACGTAATGCACGGTGGGAATGCCGATGGCGTGTAACTTTTTGGCAATGGGTAGGTTTAAATCGGGCGCATCCACGCCAATGAATAAATCGGGTGGATTCGCTCGCCAACGTTGCAGTAACTGTTTACGAATAGCCAACAATTCAGGCAGTCGCGGTAACACTTCCACCAAGCCCATGACCGAAAATTTTTCCATCGGAAATAAACTGGTACAACCTGCGGTCTGCATTTCACTGCCTGCAATCCCTTCAAATACCCATTCAGGGCAACGCTCACGCAACGCCAAGATCAGACGTGCCGCCAGCAAGTCACCTGACGCTTCCCCGGCAATGATGGCGATACGCTTCATGCGCTAACGAATCAGCCCCCGCTGGCTGTTATGGCAGAAGTCGAGTAACAAGCGAATATCGGCGTATTCACCGAAATCCACGTCAATTTTCGCGAGCGCTTCCTGCGTGGTCAGATTGTGGCGATACAAAATGCGATGCGCTTCTTTAATGCGATGAATCGCTTCGGTGCTATAACCCCGGCGTTTCAAGCCTTCCAGATTGATGCTACGCGGCTCAGCGGGTGTGCCTGTCACCATTGCGTACGGCGGCACATCTTTCGTAATCGCCGACCCCATGCCGGTGAAAGCGTGTTCGCCAATGGTGCAAAACTGGTGTACCAAGGTGAATCCCCCCAAAATGACCCAATCGCGGATTTCGACATGCCCCGCCAACGTCGCGCTATTGGCAAAAATCGTGTGATTGCCAATGATGCAATCGTGAGCAATGTGTACGTAAGCCATGATCCAGTTATCATCCCCGATCACGGTTTTGCCTTTGTCTTGCGCAGTGCCACGGTTCAAGGTGCAACATTCACGAATGACATTACGATCACCGATGATTAATTTCGTCGGCTCACCGTTGAACTTTTTATCCTGCGGAGCAGCGCCCACCGAAGCAAATGGGTAAATATGGTTTTCCACGCCGATGCGCGTCGGGCCGTCAATCACCACATGCGAACCAATGCGGCTGGCGCGACCGATGCTCACATCTGCACCGATCACGCTATACGCCCCCACCTCCACGCCATCAGCCAGTTGCGCCGACGGGTGTATAATGGCGGTGGGGTGAATCAAGCTATTCAAGCTGCTGTCTCTTTTTTCGCTGCACACATCAATTCAGCCGACACCGCCAGCTTGCCATCGACCCGTGCTTCCGCCTTGAATACCCACATAATGCCTTTACGCTTCACCAACTCAACCGTCATGACCAACTGATCACCGGGGACAACCGCTTGTTTAAAACGCGCGTTATCCACTGCCACCAGCAAGTATAAGGTATCGGTTTGCGGCTCTTCACCCATCGTGCGGAAACCCAGCAAGCCTGTTGCCTGCGCCAAGGCTTCAATAATCAGCACGCCCGGCATAATAGGCTGATGAGGAAAATGCCCGTTGACCCACGGCTCATTGGCGGTGACGTTTTTAATCGCGGTCAGTGACTTGCCCACTTCGTATTCCACAACGCGATCTACCAACAAAAACGGGTAACGGTGGGGCAGGTAATTTCTGATTTGTTCAACGTTCATTGTACCCATAGCGGTTCAAGTACTCCCTTTGTTTTGTAAAGCCACCAGTTGTTTTTCTAACTCCTGCAAGCGGCGTGCTAATTTGTCCAACTGATTAAAGCGTACTGCATTTTTACGCCAAACCGCATTTTCCTCTATTGTTGTGCCAGAAGAGTATACCCCTGGTTTGGTAATCGAATGCGAAACCATGCTCGTTCCCGTTACTACAACGTTATCAGCAATACTCAAATGCCCTGCAATCGCACACATTCCTGCAATCTGGCAATGCTTGCCAATCTGCACACTGCCCGCCACAGCAGTACACGCCGCCATGGCTGTGTAATCGCCAATTTGGGTGTTATGCCCAATTTGAATCAGGTTATCGAGTTTAACCCCATTGCCAATCACGGTGGATCCCAGCGCCGCACGGTCAATCGTGGTATTCGCGCCGATCTCGACATCATCACCCACCACCACATTGCCAACCTGCGGAATCTTAAACCAGGCGCGCCGATCAGGTACAAACCCAAAACCATCCGCACCCAACACCGCACCGGAATGGATAATGCAACGTTGCCCAATCTGGGTATCGGCATACAAGGTGACATTGGCGTGCAACCAACTGCCATCGCCAATCTTGCAACCCTCACCAATCACACAACCGGCTTCAATCACCACATTTTCACCCAGTTGAACCCCGGCACTGATCACCGCACTGGGGTGAATCGCGGGTACGGGACGCACCCTAGGGTAAAGCAAACCCACCGTTTGCGCATACGTAAGGTAAGGATTAGTACTAATTAAACAATTACCGTCGTAGGCTTGCGCCATATCTGGCGGCAAAATCAAAGCACTGGCTGGCGAGGTCTGTAAATAATGGCGGTATTTCGCGTCACGGATATAGCTAATATCACCCACTTGCGCCCTGTCAATGGAAGCAACCGCATACAAACGCAACTGTGCGTCACCTTGCAGGATAGTACCCGTGTGCTCAGCTAATGCCTGTAGCGAAAATCCCTCTGGCATGGCGATCACTCCTGTTTACCGGTCGCGGGTGTTGCTGCGGTTTGTGCCTGAAATTTCTGTTCCAAATGCTGCATAACGGTAGCCGTTATATCAATACGGTCGCTGGCAACAATATAATTGCTTTCACGTAACACGAGATCAATTTTTTCTCGCTCACGCACTTCAGCAATTGCCTGCACAATTTCCGCCTGCAACGCATCAATCGCGCTATCGCGGGCGAGACGGACTTCTTCACGAAAGTCCTCCATAGCACGAGCGTAATTGCGTTGCAAGTCACGTAGCTCGCGTTGGCGTTCCACTTTTTCAGCATCCGGCAAGACACCGGATTGCAAACCTACAGCAAGATCGTCCTCTAATTGCCGGATAACTTTCTTATCAGCTTCCAGATTTTGCTCGCGCGGCACGAAATCCACCTTCAATTTCGCATCCGCTGCTTTAGACTGCGGCGCATTCGCCAATAACTTGGCAACATCCACAATCGCAACACGCACCGGGCGTTGCGCCATCTCATCGGCAACAACCGTGCACTGCCCCATAAAGAGCAACAGTCCACCGATGCATAATGCGCTTAACCTCAACATGGCTTAGAACGATGCCCCGATACTGAATTGTACTTCCTGCTCTTTATCGCCTTCTTCTGCATTCAACGGCTTCGCATAACTGACCTCTAACGGACCGATCGGTGACAACCATACAGCGCCAACACCCGCAGAATAGCGCATCTCGTCCGCTTTGAAATCACCCGTGTCATTAAACACGTTACCGCCATCAACAAAAGCACTCATTTTCAACCCTTTAACATCTTCTGCCAATGGCACAGGAAACTGGACCTCAGCCGTCGCTGTCACCATCAAATCGCCGCCTGTCGGGTCGTCTTTTTCATCACGCGGTCCTAATGTGCTTTGATCGAAACCCCGCACACTGTTAATACCGCCTGCGTAATACTTATCAAAGAATGGCAAGTTATCCAGTTCCCCACCGGTATTGCTGGTGCCGACCTTGCCTTTCACCGCAAAGGTTACGTTATCGGTCAGCGGCTTATACGCTGCCCCATCATAGCTTAATTTCTGGTATTGCAAGTCACTGCCCGGCGCTGCCGCTTGCACCGAAACCCGATGACGCTGACCTTCGCTTGGGAACACGGTCCGGTTACGGGTGTCATGCACATAGCTAACCGTCACCGGTATCTGATTGTATTCATCGCCATTGGTCGCCACGAAATCTTTAATCCGTTGCGCAGGATCAGTACCCAACACAATTTCGCGTTTTTCCGCACCGATACTGGCATACACGGAATCATGCTCACTAATGGGTACCGTGTAATTGACGCTGCCGCCGTAACGGTTAGACGCATAGCTGGCAATATCTTCCGCCTCAGCATCGTATTGTCGGTAATAACCGCTGAAACCACGGCTAATACCATCGGGTGTATGGTAAGGATCGGTATAACCAATGCTGTAATTTTTATTGACCTTGCTGTTATCAACGTTCACATCCAGCTTTTTACCTGTTCCCATGAAATTATCTTGGTTGAGGTTGACGTTAAATAACACGCCCTGCGATTGCGAATAACCCGCGCCTACCCGGAATTGGTTAGACGAGCGTTCACTGATAGTAACAATCAAATCCACCTGATCGTCAGTCCCCGCTACAGGTTCCACTTCAATCTTAGCCTCTTCGACGTAAGGCAGACGTTGCAAGCGAGTTTTGGAACGCTCTACCTGCTCTTTCGAGAACCACGAGCTTTCTACCTGACGCAATTCACGACGGTATACTTCATCCTTGGTACGGTTGTTACCGCGAATGTCGATACGGCGGACATAGGTACGTTTACCCTGATCGACTGACAGCAAGATACCGACCTGCTGGTTGGCTTCATCAAAATCCGGGGTTGCTGCCACTTTGGTGAAGGCATAGCCTTGCGCACCCAGTTGATTGGAGAGATTTTTACGGGTCTCCTCCAGCGCTTTCTGTGAAAACACTTCGCCTTTACGTAATTTAACCGACTTAGCCAGTTGCTCTTTGGATAAACCGGGATTCCCCGCCACGCTTACCTCACCGATGCGATACTGTGCACCTTCGTTCACGCTGACATTCAGGAAAATATTTTTCTTATCGGGTGACATCGACACATCAGCCGAAGTGATTTCAAAATTGATATAGCCACGGTCACGGTAAAAACTGTTCAGAGCATCCAAATCCGCCATCAGCTTTTCTTTGGAATATTTATCGCTATCGCTCAAAAACGGAATCGAAAATGCCCCACGAGGCCCGGATTCCAATTGTTTCAACAATACCGATTCCGAGAAGGCTTTATTGCCAATAATATTGACTTTCTGAATACGGGCAACATTGCCTTCATTGATATTAATATTGACCGCGACCCGATTGCGCGGCAACGCTTCAATCGTGGTATTAATATCAACACCGTAATGCCCCATGCCTTGATACTGCTCAGCCAATTCGCGCTGGATGGTTGCCAAAGCGGCTTTATCAAGGGTATCACCTTTACTGATATTACGCAGTTTCAACACCTGCATCAGTTTGTCGGTGGGAATCTTGCGGTTGCCTTTAATGGTCAATTCACCAATGGCGGGGCGTTCCACCACTGTTACTACCAACACATCACCGCGCCGCCCAAGCTGCACGTCTTCAAACAACCCGGTCTGGAATAAAGAACGGATTGCTTCAGCCGATTGCGCATCATTAAACGGTTGACCGACTTGCGCAGGTAAGTAATTCAATACTGTACCCGCAGCAATACGCTCCAAACCGTTTACTTCAATATCGCGGACTACAAAGGCAGCCGCCCAAGCAGCTTGAGAAACTGCCAATAAACAGCTCACAGCCGAAATTACAAGAGTGTGTTTTTTCATAATTAATTTAATAACCGTGTAACGTCATTATACAAGGCAAGCACCATCAGTCCGCCAATGATTGCCATTCCCACCCGAAAACCGATAGCTTCCGTTTCTGCCGACACCGGGCTACCTTTGATCCATTCAATCAGGTAATAAAACAAATGCCCACCATCCAACATCGGAATAGGCAACAAATTCAATACCCCAAGGCTAACACTAACAATCGCGAGAAACCCTAGGTAAACCGTAAAGCCAATGGACGCCGTAACACCCGCATATTGCGCGATAGTCACCGGTCCGCTGACATTTTTCAACGACACATCCCCAGTCAGCATCCGCCCCATCAACTTTAAGGTCACGATGGACATCTGCCAAGTTTTCTGCACTCCACGCCACAGCGATTCGACAACACCATACGATTGAGTGAAATACACCTGCTCGCGCAAACTCGCAGGCGGCGAGGCTAATTGTGCCCCAATGGTAGCGGTCTCCACGCCACTCGCCGGATTAATACGCGGGGTAACCGTCAAGGTTTGCGGATTGCCATGACGTTCAACCGTTAAGACCACGGGTTGATCGGCGCGTTGCTGCACGTGCTCAATGAAAGCACGCCTACCCGTTGGCTTCAGGTCATCCATTTGCAGAATCTTATCCTGTGCTTGTAAACCTGCCTGCGCCGCCGGTGTATCCGGTAAAACCGCAGCAACCACCACAGCGTAAGGCGGCAACCAAGGATTCAAACCCAGTTTACCCAACGCGTCCGCCTCCTCATCAAACATCGCCACCTTACTCAAATCCAGTTGGCGTTGCAGGGCTGAACCATCCGTTGTTTTCACACTGAACAGCAATTGCGGGGATTTCAGGTACTCATCAATCAACAACATGCGCATGTCTTCCCACGAAGCTGTCGTAATACCGTTAATCGCCGTCACTTCTTCGCCGGGCTGGAAACCTGCCATCGCCATCGGAGAATCTTTCACCACATCGACATACGGGCGCATTGCATCCTGACCGATCATATTCACCATTGCATAAATCAGGATAGCCAACAAGAAGTTAGCCACCGGACCTGCCACCACAATCGCGGCACGCTTCCACAATGCCTGACGGTTAAAGGCACGCGGTAAATCCTTCTCAGGGATTTCACAGCCCTCTTCGCATTCGCGCTCATCCAGCATTTTGACGTAGCCACCAAAGGGCAACGCGGCAACGACGTATTCCACCTGATCAGCATCGTTAGACACGCGCCGCCACAGCGGTTTACCAAAACCGACCGAGAAACGCAGGACTTTGACGCCCAGTTTACGGGCGACCCAGAAATGTCCGAATTCGTGCACTGTTACCAATATACCAATCGCGACAAGGAATGCAGGAATTATGATCAACAAGTTCATGATTTAATGTATTTTCTTGTTTTTTATCCAAGATAGTGAATGCAAACGGCTTTCCTCATCCTGAATAAGTATCTCTTCGAGGTTCATCGGCGTGCCAGTGGATGCCTGAAGCATCACAGCCCTCACCAGCGCCGGAATATCGGCAAAACCGATTTCACGCCCCAGAAAAGCTTTCACTGCCACTTCATTCGCCGCATTTAACGCAATCGTGGCATAACCACCGCGCTCATGAGCATCATAAGCCAATTGCAAACACGGAAAACGTTCCGTGTCCGGTTTTTCAAAATCCAATCGTGCGGTCGCAAACAAATCCAACGGTGCTACTCCTGATGCCAGACGCTCAGGCCAACCCAAAGCGTATGCAATCGGGGTACGCATATCCGGGTTACCCAACTGCGCCAACACCGAACCATCATTATAGGACACCATCGAATGAATCGTGCTTTGTGGGTGTACCACCACTTCCACCCGCTCGGCGGGCAAACCAAATAACCAGCAAGCCTCAATCACTTCCAGCCCCTTATTCATCAAGGTAGCCGAATCGACCGAAATCTTTTGCCCCATCGACCAGTTCGGGTGTGCAACGGCCTGTTCCGGGGTAATCGCCTGCAAATCACGCGCAGCCCAAGTACGGAATGGCCCACCGGATGCGGTCAGCAAAATCTTTTCCACCCCGTTTCGACTACACTCAGCGCCCGAAGGTTTACGCTCCCTGAGCGAAGTTGAAGGGAGACACTGAAACACCGCATTGTGTTCACTATCAATCGGCAATAATTCCGCACCATGCTCGCGCACCGCGTCAATGAACAATTGCCCCGACATTACCAGTGCCTCTTTATTCGCCAACATCACCCGCTTACCGGCACGCGCTGCCGCCAAGGTTGGCACCAAACCCGCTGCACCGACAATTGCCGCCATCACATAATCGGTATCAGGACTGCTGGCAACCGCATCCAAGGCTTCCGCACCCGCCAATACCACTACCTCACTGCCCACTGCTTGCAAACGTTGTTCCAGCAAACTAGCCGCTAACGGGTCGACCATCACCGCATAACGCGGTTGAAAGCGCACGCATTGTTCAAATAACGTATCCACGTTACTGTTAGCGGTCAGTGCAAACACATGAAAGCGTTCCGGGTGACGCGCCAGCACATCCAAGGTACTGACCCCGATACTGCCACTGGCACCCAAAATCGTAATGCCCTTAGATGCCACGCGAACTCCCTAGCCACAACAAACCGAGTGTGAATAACGGTGCTGCCGCTAACAGGCTATCAATACGGTCAAGAATGCCGCCGTGTCCCGGTAAAATATTCCCACTATCTTTCACCCCCGCTTCACGTTTCAATAAACTGACAAACAAATCACCTGCCACTGACATCAGCACCACGAACATGGAAAGCACCATGAAAATAACCGTTTCTCCCTCAGGAATATCCAGCCAAAGACCGGCTAACCCTGCCCAGATAGCGGTGACGATGACTGCCCCCGACACACCCTCTTTGGTTTTACTGGGGCTTAAATCCGATGCCAACTTATTTCTACCCAGCTTACGTCCGGTGAAATATGCCGCTGTATCCGCCAAGGCAATCAAGGTAATCAAATAAATAACGTAGGTGTAATGCATTACATGCAAATGCATCAACGCATACCAAGCGGGCAACAACACCAAAATGCCCGATAACCGCATCATCAGCGCGTGTTTCTTATAGAACCCCGCATTGCGTGGATAGACCCTCAACGCTACCAGAATCAGCAACCACACTGGAATGCTCACCGCCAATACCCAAACGGGATCAGGACGAATAAACACCAAGGGAATCGATCCGATCAAAATCGTCATTGCACCAGCCATGCGCTTTTCAGGCAGGTAACAACCGGTCAACCCAGCCCATTCCCAAGCCCCCAAGCCAACGATGAACATCAATGAAAACAAGCCAAACAACTCGATTGGCAGGAAGACGATACCGGCAAATACCAATAAAATCAGCACCAACCCCGTAATCACTCGTTGTTTAAGCATGTTCTCCTCCTGATACCTGTTCGCCTGTCATCCCGAAACGCCGCTGCCGACACGCAAAATCCGTAAAGGCATCACGCAAGCATTGCTCGTCAAACTCCGGCCATAATACATCCGTGAAATACAATTCCGCGTATGCCAATTGCCACATCAGGAAATTACTGATGCGCTTCTCCCCACCTGTACGAATAAATAAATCGGGTTCAGGCACACTACTGGTGGACAACAAGCCACCAAACGTTGCCTCATCCAAGGTCACTGCATCCAACTCGCCAGCAGCAATACGGCTGGCAACCGTGCGCACTGCCTGCAAAATGTCCCAACGCCCACCGTAATTCGCTGCAATCAGCAACCGCATTCCGGTACAACTGGCGGTCATTGCCTCCACTTGCTGGATTTTTTCCTGCAAACTAACAGAAAAACTACTGCGGTCGCCAATAAAACGCATGTTGACATTATGCCGGAACAAAGCAGCCGACTCGCGCTCCAGCGCGGACATGAACAATGACATCAGACCACTGACTTCCTCCTCGGGTCTACGCCAATTCTCACTGCTGAACGCAAACAGTGTCAGGCATTCCACTCCGGCACTGCTGCAACCACGAATCACTTTGCGAGCCGCTTCGACTCCCCGGTGATGCCCCATCAAGCGGGGGAGGTAGCGTGCTTTCGCCCAGCGCCCATTGCCATCCATTACAATAGCAACATGGCGGGGAACCGCATCTTTTGGCGTTGTATTTGTCATTCAGACCCCGTGCCAACGTCACCCAGTAGCAGGTGGTAACTGTTATCAAACTTCCATCAGTTCTTTTTCTTTCTTTTCCAACACTGTTTCCACCTCTTTAATGAACTGGTCAGTCAGTTTCTGGATATCATCCGCTGCGCGGCGTTCTTCGTCTTCGGAAATCTCTTTTTCTTTAAGCAATGCCTTGAAGTCAGCGTTAGCGTCACGGCGAATATTACGGATAGCCACCCGTGCACCTTCCGCCTCTGCCTTAACCACTTTCACCAGATCACGGCGACGCTCTTCGGTTAGCGCAGGTAACGGTACGCGGATTGCGCTGCCGTCGTTCGCAGGATTCAAGCCAAGGTTAGACGTTAGAATGGCTTTCTCGATCTTAGCCGCCATTGGCTTTTCCCACGGTACCACTTTCAAAGTACGCGCATCTTCGGTACTCACATTCGCCACCTGACTGAGGGGAACGTCCGAACCGTAGTAATCGACTGTCACCTGATCCAATAAACTGGGGTGCGCCCGACCGGTACGAATCTTTGCCAAATCATTGCGTAGCGCGTCGATACTTTTGTGCATCCGCTGCTCTGCATCTTTTTTAATGTCTGCAATCATTACCTTAAACCTCAACCAAAGTTCCAACATTCTCGCCACAAACCATTGCAGCCAAAGCCCCCGGTGCGAACATATCAAACACACCAAGGGTCAGTTTATTGTCACGGCACACCACCATTGCCGTTAAGTCCATCACGCCCAATTGGCGCTGGATTGCGTCCTCGAAGGATAACCGATCAAAGCGTTTAGCCGCAGGATTTTTTTTCGGGTCAGCATCATAAACGCCGTCCACTTTAGTCGCCTTCAGCAGCAAGTCACATTGTAATTCAACCCCGCGCAAGCTGGCAGCCGTATCTGTCGTAAAAAACGGGTTGCCACTGCCTGCTGCGCAAATAACGATGTCGCCCTGCTCCAAATAACGGCGGGCTTGATGAGCGGAATAACGTTCGCCCACCTGATCAATGCCCAAGGCAGTCAACACGCGGCAATTAGCACCAAGCTTTTCGAGTGCATCTTGCAGCGCAAGGGAATTCATCACAGTAGCCAACATGCCCATCTGGTCGCCACGCACCCGATCCATGCCTTTTTCTGCCAAGCCCGCACCCCGGAACAAATTGCCACCACCAATAACGATAGCGACTTGGACACCTGAACGTTGCACCGCAAGGGCTTCGCCTGCCACACGGTAGAGGATGTCGGGGTCAATACCGGAATCTTGGTTGCCTAGTAAGGCTTCACCACTGAGTTTGAGGAGAATCCGGCGGAAACGGGGTTCGGGGTTGGGTATGTTAGATGCCATAGGTGAGCCTGCTGCTAGTGTTAAATAAAACGGGTGTATTTATACAGGTGACAGCAAAAAGGGGCAACCAGTGCCCCTTTTTGCGTGAAGTGCCCAAAGGCGCTTCCTTAGTTTCCTGCCGCCGCAGCCGCTTGCGCCGCTACTTCCTCAGCAAAGTTATCCTGCTTTTTCTCGATGCCTTCGCCTACTTCCAGACGCACAAACTGAGAAACGGTTGCGCCTTTGGATGCCAGCAACTCACCAACGGTTTGATCAGGGTTCATGACGAACGGCTGACCCACTAAGGTGATTTCGCTCAAGAATTTCTTCATACGACCAACCACCATCTTTTCAGCGATGTCACGCGCTTTGCCGCTTTGCATCGCGATGTCGATCTGGATTTCGCGCTCACGCTCTACCATTTCAGCCGGAACACCGGATTCGTCAACACAAGCAGGGCGGCTAGCAGCGATGTGCATCGCAATGTGCTTGCCCATTTCATCGTCGCCACCGCTCATACTGACCACAACACCGATCTTTGCGCCGTGTTGATAGGTAGACAGTTGACCGTCACCTGCATCAACCCAAACCAAGCGACGCACTTGCACGTTTTCACCGATTTTAGCAATCAGTGCAGTACGGCTGGCTTCAGTCAATGCTGACAGTGCCTCCACATCCGCCACATTGTTTGCCAGTGCAATGGCGCCAACTTCATCAGCAAAAGCAACAAAGTTGCTGTCTTTCGCTGCGAAGTCAGTCTCGCTATTGACTTCAACTACCGCTGCACGTTTTGCGTCAGCAGTCAGTGCAATCACAACCCGACCTTCCGCCGCAACACGACCGGCTTTCTTGTCAGCTTTCGCCGCACCGGATTTACGCATCAGGTCGATAGCCGCTTCCATGTCACCATTGGTTTCAGTCAGGGCTTTTTTGCATTCCATCATGCCTGCGCCAGTACGTTCGCGCAGCTCTTTCACCATTCCAGCAGTAATTGCCATTGGGGTAACTCCTTGTTTGAGCAGGCTGACTTATTCGCCAGCAACGTCAGTGGTTTGTGCTTCGTCAGCCGCAGCTTCTGCTGGTGCTTCCGCTTCCGGCATTGGCATAACCGCAGCAGCAGTGTGACCTTCATTGATCGCATCGGCAGCCGCAGAAACATACAACTGGATAGCGCGGATTGCGTCATCGTTGCCTGGAATCACGTAATCAACACCTTGCAGGGAGTTGTTGGTATCGACGATACCAATGACCGGGATGCCCAGTTTGTTTGCTTCTTGAACGGCGATTTTTTCGTAGCCTACGTCGATAACGAAAATCGCATCCGGCAAGCCGCGCATGTCTTTGATCCCACCAAGGCTACGTTCTAGCTTTTCGGCTTCACGGGTCAAGGTCAGGATTTCTTTTTTGCCTAACTTCTGGAAGGTGCCGTCTTCAGCCATACGCTCCAGATCTTTCAAACGCTTGATGGATTGCTTAACGGTTTTGAAGTTCGTCAGCATCCCACCCAACCAGCGATGGTTGACGTAAGGCATCTTGCAAGCAGTGGCAGCTTCGCTAATCGCATCACGTGCAGAACGTTTAGTGCCAACGAACAAGATTTTGCCACCTTTCGCCGCTAACTTGCCAATGAAGTTAGTCGCATCATTGAACATGGGCAGTGACTGTTCAAGGTTGATGATGTGAATTTTGTTCCGCTCACCAAAGATGAACTGACCCATTTTCGGGTTCCAGTAACGGGTCTGGTGACCGAAGTGAACGCCTGCTTCGAGCATTTGGCGCATAGTAACTTTAGGCATGATAAGCTCCTATATTGGGTTATGCCTCCATACATCCCAACAAACGCAACCTGTTTTTCGGTCAGGCACCCTGCGTGTCGTGTCGATGTATGTGTGGATTAAATGTAAAACTATTTGCGGAATTCGCGGGCGCTTTATAACATGAAACGCTTTTGAGTGCTACCGGGAACAACCAGAAATGGCAAAGACACAACGTGATCAAACCATAACGATCAAAACGGCGGACGAAATCGCCAAAATGCGGGTAGCAGGTAAACTGGCAGCCGACGTACTGGACATGATTGGGGAATGCGTCAAACCGGGTGTCACCACCGATGAGCTAAACCAGATTTGTCACGATTACATTGTTAATGTACAGCAGGCGATTCCGGCACCTTTAAATTATGGCGACCCGCCGTTCCCCAAATCCATCTGCACCTCGGTGAATCACCAAGTGTGCCACGGCATTCCCAGTGATAAGAAACTGAAAAATGGTGATGCTGTCAATATCGACATTACCGTAATCAAGGATGGCTATCACGGTGATACCAGTAAAATGTTCCACGTTGGCGAGCCGACCATTGCGGGCAAACGCCTCAGCCACATTACGCAGCAGTGCATGTATCTCGGCATTTTAGAAGTTCGCCCCGGTGCACCGTTCGGCAATATTGGCAAAGCGATCCAGCGCCATGCCCATGCACACCACTACACGGTAGTCGAAGAATTTTGTGGGCACGGCATCGGCAGCCGTTTCCATGAAGCCCCGCAAATTTTGCACTACTACAGCAAAGACAGTGACAAAATTGTTATGGAAGCGGGGATGATCTTCACCATCGAACCAATGATTAACCAAGGCAAACGCCACTTGAAAATCCTTCCTGACAAGTGGACTGCGGTTACTAAAGACCACAAACTTTCCGCACAATGGGAACACACCGTGCTGGTCACGGAAGAGGGTTTTGAGATCCTCACCTTACGCGCCGAAGAAGCCAACTGGCGTAACAGTTTATGAGCCAAACCAATCCCCTGTTGGACGTTTACCATAGCCTGATGGCAGCTCGAAGAACCTCACCCCCCGCGTCTACCAAGGAGAGGGGGCTAGGGGGTGAGGTTCTTCATGGGTTACAAATTGCCGATTACGCCCAGTCGATCCGTGACGCCCGCAAGCGGCTAGAGCAGGAGTTCCATGCGGGCAAGGACATCGGTACCCTGCTCGCCGACCACGCCGAATTCATTGATATGTTGTTGCGGCATTTGTGGGAACTGAAGGGCATTCCTCAACATCACCGTGCCACGCTGATTGCGGTCGGCGGCTATGGCAGGCGCGAACTCCACCCAGCGTCCGACGTGGATTTGCTGATTTTACTCGTCGACACACCGGGTGAAGAATGCCGTGAACGGCTTTCCAGCTTTATCACGCTGTTGTGGGATATTGGCTTGGATGTGGGTCACAGTGTACGTACCCTCGACGAATGTTTAGAAACCGCACGCACCGACCTCACTGTCATTACCAATTTGATCGAGTCCCGCTACCTCAGCGGTAATGAGCCATTATTCCAGCGCTTGCGTGAAGCCATTTCCCCTGTCCACATGTGGAGCAGTGCAGAGTTTTTCCAGGCCAAATTCGAGGAACAGCAAAAAC
This sequence comes from uncultured Thiothrix sp., assembly GCA_964420315.1. GTDB lineage: Bacteria > Pseudomonadota > Gammaproteobacteria > Thiotrichales > Thiotrichaceae > Thiothrix. The sequence goes on from CAYQTB010000011.1 coordinate 27,998, forward strand.
GCTACCTCAAATTAGGCGATACCTCGCATCGGGTTGAACCCAACCTCAAAGAAGGGCGTGGTGGCTTGCGGGATATTCAAACCATCGGTTGGGTAACACACCGCGAATACGGTACGATGTCCTTACAAGAGCTGCACGAACACCGGCTATTGGAATACGACGAATTCCAAACCTTACGCGAAGGTCGAGAGTTTCTCTGGCGGATTCGCTTTGCCCTGCACCAACTCGCCAACCGCAAAGAAGACCGTTTGCTGTTTGATTATCAGCGCACCTTGGCACACCTGTTTGGGTATACCGACGATGCCGACAATGCAGCGGTGGAAGCGTTTATGCAGCGTTACTACCGCACGATTACCGAGCTGGAACGCTTGAACGAGATGTTGATGGGCATTTTCCGGGAACGCATTCTCACGCAACACCCGCCCTTGCCCGAAATGTTGGGCGAGTGGTATCAAAAGCGCGGCAATCTGATTTCGGTGAATTCACCCGATGTGTTCGTGCTGTACCCGACGGCATTGCTGGAAATTTTCCTGCTGCTGCAAATGATACCGGACGTAACCGGGCTAACACCCGATACCACGCGCCTGATTCGGCACAATTTACACCGCATTGATGCCAGTTTCCGCCAGCAAGCCCGCCATCGACAACTATTCATCCAAATCTTACGCCAACCCAAAAGCATCACGTTTGTGATGCGCCTGATGAACCGCTACGGCATTTTGGCAGCGTACATCCCCGCCTTTGCCAATATCGTCGGGCGGATGCAATACGACTTGTTCCACATGTACACGGTGGATGAACACACCCTGTTTGTGGTACGCAATGTACGGCGGTACAGCACCGCGCTGGGCGCTCAGGAATTACCCTTGTGCGCTGAAGTTTTTAGAACCCTGCGTGACCCGGAAATTTTGTATCTGGCAGGCTTATTCCACGACATTGCCAAAGGGCGTAAAGGGGATCATTCGGTCTTAGGCGCGACCGATGCTTACGATTTCTGCCGGGAACACGGTCTTAATTTGCATGACGCCTCACTGGTCAGTTGGTTGGTGCGCCACCATTTGCTGATGAGCATGACCGCGCAGCGCAAAGACATTAGCGATCCTGCCGTGATTCACGAATTCGCTGGCATTGTCGCTTCACAAAGCCGCCTTGACTGCTTGTTTTTGCTCACCATTGCGGATATTCGCGGCACTAACCCTAAACTCTGGAACAGTTGGAAACAATCCCTGCTGCACGAACTCTACCA